>JAGXOR010000125.1 GCA_023659785.1 Methanomicrobia archaeon LH_S13 | reverse complement strand
TTGATACCAATTTCCGCAAGTTCTATCGTTGAAGTAGGAAGCCCCTTGCGATAGCGAGGAGTAGTTCACATAAATCGTTGACACAGATTAACGCTTGTGGGCTCTGCCCACATCACCGCAAGCCCTGAAAGGGCTTAATTAACACAGACAAGAAGAAACGAGCAATACCGTTAAAAATAGACCAGCCAGCCCAACAAAAAAAGAAAAGCCTTAACACGGCTCTATCGTTGCCGGCGGCTTAGAAGAAATCGCATAGGTTACCCATGTCACGCCTTTAACTTCATTTGTTATTCGCTTGCTCATGCTCTCCAGCAGTTCATACGGGAGCTTCACGAAGTCCGCAGTCATTGCCTCACTGGATTCAACTACCCTTATCGTAACGATTCTACCCAAGCTTCTCGCGTCTCCGAGTACGCCCGTAGCGACGTCATCGCCCACCATTGCAAACGCCTGCCACACTTTGCCATACCACCCGCTCTTCTTCAATTCCTCCTCGACCACGTGCGATGCTTCACGACATATCCGCAGTTTATCTTCTGTAACTTCACCTATTATACGAGCTGCGAGACCTGGACCAGGGAAAGGATGCTGGTTCAGTATCTGCGATGGCATACCAAGTTCTTTCGCCACTTCCCGTACTTCATCCTTATACAAATCCTTTATTGGCTCTATCAACTTGAGCCCCAACTTCTCTGGAAGCCCAGCCACATTATGATGCGATTTAATTCTTGACGCGTTCCTTGAACTCGCCCCCGCACTCTCTATTCTATCCGGATATATAGTGCCCTGAGCGAGGAAATCCACGTTACCAAGCTTCTTCGCCTCTTCCTCAAAGATATTTATGAACAGTTCGCCTATTACCATCCGCTTCGCTTCGGCATCCTTAACTCCCCTCAATCTTTCCAGAAATCGTTCTTTCACATCTACGAACACCAATCTCATCTTAAAGTTATTCCTGAATGTGTTTATAACCGCTTCTTTTTCGCCTTCTCGCAGTAGTCCATTGTCAACGAAGATGCACATGAGTCTAACACCTATGGCTTTATTGACGAGCAATGCCGTAGTAGAAGAATCTATTCCACCACTGAGTCCACATATCACTCTTCCATCAGCACCTACCGCACTCTTTATCTCTTCTATCTTATCTCTAACGAAAGATTCAATCGTCCAATTTCGTTCGCAGCCGCATATTTTATATAGGAAATTCCACAGGATTTTTTCCCCTTTCTCCGTATGGTGAACCTCCGGATGGAATTGAACGCCATAGATTCTACCGTTAATGCGAAATGCAGCAACAGGTGAATTCATCGTATAGCCGATTATATCCGCACTAGCCAACCGCTCTATCACGTCTCCATGCGACATCCATACGTTTATTGTGGGGCTCTGCCCCATCACGGACTCTGCCCGTGCCCCCGCAAGCCCAGGAGGGGCTTTCCCGCGAGCCCTGTAAGAGCTTATTCCTCCCTCGCTTCCACGCTCAGTTAACTCATCAAACAGGGCACAATCTTTAAAGAACAGTTCTGTTCTTCCAAATTCGCTCTTCTTACCTTCTCCTACCACTCCTCCTTTTACATACGCAATCAACTGTGCACCATAGCAAATTCCGAGAATGGGTACGTTCAAATCAACTATCTCGGAACTGCATTTTGGACTGCCCGGTTCGTGAACGCTAAAAGGACTGCCGGAAAGGATAATCCCTTTAATCTTACCTGTTCCTTCCTCTGCTTGTGTTCCTCGTTTAAGCTCCTTTAGGGGGACATCATACGGGTGGAGTTCCGTATAAATGCCTAATTCTCTACATCTCCTCACGATAAGATGACTATACTGTCCACCGAAATCGAGTACTACTACTTTATCTTTTGTGTTCATCTTTTCAATCTCGTTCGCATTTATAAATCATGCAACACTTTCACCCGCAGATTTGCCAAATCCTCTTTTATATCCACCTGATAGCCCATCCCGGCGAAGATTTCCTCAAGTTCGGTTTTAACGATTTTCTTTGGCACATCAGAACCCAAAACCAGCGTGAAGTCGCTTTTGGATGTTTTACGTAATTTAAAGAAGTTGCAAGTTTCGAGTCGTTTCAGTATATATTCAGCACGGTAAAATTTGTGTTTGAACTGTTCCACATGCGCCTGGCACACTTCTCGATGCAAATCCCAGAACTTATCCTTATCGGGATGCGATTCGACAAAGCTCAAGAATAGAAGCCAGTGGTCACTATCCAAGATAACGTGTTCGCCTGCGGAAAGCATCTCAGCATGCGTGTAAACCTTCTTATCTTCAATGGATTCAAACAGCGTTTTGTGTTTGCTGTAAAGCTTTAACGCTTCTCGCATTAACTCGCTTTGCGATATTCCCAAATCTTCTTTCATCTTTTTGAATACCTCGAAGGTATCCTCATCCATAGCGACTGTGATTCTGATTCTTTCCGGTGCTTTAATTTCTCTCTATTTCCTTTAATTTTCTTCTATTATTCTCAATGTTCTATCCCTATCTGCTCTTTTCTCTCCGCGCCCAATCTTGCATATGCATATATCTCTTCCGATAAACAAATAGCTTTAATTTTAATTTTTAATAGGATAGCAGACATAAAATCAAGAGAGGAGAGACAAATGGAAAAGGAGGCAAATGCAAAGACGAAGGAAGAAGTATTTGAAGCGATGGAAAAGCAAGACGTGCACTTCATCGGACTCTGGTTCACCGACATCTTAGGAAGATTAAAGAGCGTTACTATTCCAGTTAGCGAATTAGAAACCGCGTTTGACGAGGGCATGGGTTTTGACGGCTCCTCGATAAAGGGATTTGCAAGGATTGACGAGAGCGACATGCTCGCGAAACCGGACCCCGCTACGTTCCGGATTATTCCGCGGCGACCGAAGGAGGATGTGATTGCGAGGATGTTCTGTGACATTTTGAATCCGGATGGCAGTCATTATGAAGGCGACCCGAGGTATATATTGAAAAGGAACCTGGAGCGGTTGAGGGAAGAATATGACTATACCTTTTATGTCGGTCCCGAACCGGAATACTTTTATTTCAAAGATGATAAAAATCCAGAGGTGCTGGATGAGGGGGGATATTTTGATTTAATGACACTGGATGCGGGAAGCGACTTACGAAGGGCTACCGTCTTAACGCTGGAGGGAATGGAAATAAAAGTGGAAGCCAGCCACCACGAAGTTGCTCCTTCACAGCACGAGATAGACCTTCGTTATAAAGATGCGCTGACGATGGCAGACCAGGTGATGACTTATCAAATCGTGGTGAAGGAGATAGCACAGCAACAAGGATGTTATGCCACGTTCATGCCAAAACCTATCTTCGGTGTCAATGGCTCAGGAATGCACGTGCATCAATCGTTATTTAAAGGAGATAGGAATGCGTTCTTCGATCAGGATGACGAATATCAACTGTCTGAGCTTGCAAAGAGGTATATCGCGGGATTGCTACGACATGCACCAGAGATAACTTCGGTTACCAATCAGTGGATAAATTCATATAAACGGTTAGTTCCGGGATATGAGGCACCTGTGTACATTACATGGGCGCGAATAAACAGGTCTACGCTTGTAAGGGTGCCGATGTATAAGCCGGGAAAAGAGAAAGCGACACGAGTGGAATACCGCAGCCCGGACCCTACATGCAATCCGTACTTAGCGTTTTCGGTGATGCTCGCGGCGGGATTAGCAGGAATAAAGGACAAGTATGAGTTACCGCCACCCACGGAAAAGGACGTTTACCGGCTAAGTAATGAGGAAAGGGCGAAGGAAAGAATAAAAACACTGCCAGGAAGTTTGATTGAGGCAATAGCACTGACAAAGCGCAGCAAACTGGTGAGAGAAGCCCTTGGAGAGCATATTTTCGGGAATTTCATCACTTCAAAGCTCGTGGAGTGGGACAGGTATCGCGTGAACGTGACGGAATGGGAGTTAAAGGAGTATTTATCGGTGCTGTGAACTACTCCTCGCTATCGCAAGGGGCTTCCTACTTCAACGATAGAACTTGC
>JAGXOR010000124.1 GCA_023659785.1 Methanomicrobia archaeon LH_S13 | reverse complement strand
ATAGTATCATAAAGCATAAAGATAAACATTTCGGTACATTTCAGTTAACTATAAGGAGTGAAAATTTTTAAAGAAAGTTTATGCGGATAACAATAAGCGGGCTTCCGGGCAGTGGAACAACAACGGTTGCGAAGTTGCTATCAAATGAATTATCAATGGAACTAATCTCTGCGGGCGATATGTTCCGACAAATAGCGAATGAAAAGACATTGCAGTTAGTGCAATTCAATGAATTAGCAGAAAATAACGCTGATTTCGATAAGCAAATAGATGCGAAGCAAGGAGAAGAGGCAATGAAAAGGGAGAATGTCATTGTAGAAGGCAGGTTGTCTGGATTCTTCCTCCCTGATGCGGATTTAAAGATATGGCTGAAAGCGCGGGTAGAGGTAAGAGCGAGGAGAATTGCAGGTCGTGAGAAAATAACCAACGAAGAAGCTCTTTCCGCTATGAAAAACAGAGAACGCTCAGAAAATAAGCGATATGAGAAATATTACAGTATAAATTTGGACGACCTTTCCATTTACGATTTGATAATAGATTCCTCATGGTGGCGCGAGGGGGATATAGTGGAGATGATAAAGGTGGCGGCGGAGGGTGTGAAGCTACGAGAACAGGTGTCCGGGTTTAGGTTTCAGGGTTTTTGAGCAATCCGCTAACCGTCTAAACCGCTAAACCGCTATCTTAAAGATACTCCCCCAACTTCTTAACCCTGCTCACAGGAGTAGGATGCGTGGAAAAGATTTCCATCAACCTATCAGCACGGCTTACCCTCGCCCTTTCTGCGAAGGCTCTTAGTTCGTACTCATCTATCTTTCCATCTTTATTTAAGTCGGCAGCACGCAAATCCTTTAAATCCGTTCTCGCAGTTATTGGATCGGCAGCAAAGAAAGCTCGCATACTTCCCATTTCCTTTTTTACCTTTTTCTGCTTCACACTTGCACCACCGTAAATCATTTTGTATAGCGCAGAAGCGAGTTCATGAGGCTTCCCCGTTAGCCCTGCACTGCCCGCATCCGCATAATACTCCCTTATACGAGATACATAAAGCACGATTAGGTTGCTTATGAAATATACCACGAAGGCGATAAGAGCAATAGCCATCATAGGTAACGTCCCTTCTCTGCTCCTACCCATGCCGCCGAAGATGCCCGACCAGAAAAAGCTGAAATAGATAAAGTAGCATATCATCGGTATTACGCTCAGCGCCGTTATAACTACCATATCTTGATGTTTAATATGCGAAAGTTCATGCCCTAAAACCGCTTCTAATTCATCCCTTTTCAACATCTCCATCAATCTTCTCGTGACGCAAACCCTTGCTTTCTTTTTTGATGTGCCAAAAGCGAAAGCGTTTGGTATTGCTATCTCGGAAATTCCTACTCTTGGTTTGGGAATTCCCGCCTTCATCGCTAATTCGCTCACCATCCGATGCAATTCCGGCTGCTCTTGTTCCGAGACATAGCGAACACGCATTGACCGCTCCACTATCTTCGGACCTATAAAGAACTGAACTCCGACCAACACAAAAGCGAGTAAAGCATAAATTATCATCATGCCGGACCCTGTACCTCCTAAGAAGGCAGCTATGACGACCAATAACGCATATATCACTGCAAACAGGAGCACTACAGAGAGCCCCATCCTTATCTTTAGCCACGCAGTTCTCATTTTATTTTTTTGTTATGTTATATTATATTTATATATTCTATCACCTATATGTAAAGTTATTATTCACGAATTGAAATTATGACTTGAAATAATAAGATAAAATAAAATAAAAAGAAGAAGAAACAGGTTATCACAGGTATTCACCGATTTATTGATGAACGCCTCCTTCACTCTTTCTCGTATATTTCAACCCTCTTTGGCAATATTTCTGGTCTGTCGTCGGTCATAATGCAATAATAGCTTATCACGTGCACATAATATTCCAGATACCCCTTAATGAAGTTGCTTAACCCCTCGCTTCTGCGCCCGAGTATCAATATCACAAACCACTGAATAAGCATGCATATCCCTGCAATGAAGCTATACACTACTAATACTATACCTATACATATCCATGCATAAACGATTCTAATGAAAAGTTCCAGCCGTTTTGCATCGTGTTCGTAAGCAAACAACCGTTTCATTTTATCTGTTTTTTCTTCTACCATTATCAATCACCCCCTACTTATTTAAATATTAAATATTATAAATACAAGAATTCCATATTTATAAGAAAGAAAGGGAAGGAAGATATAAAATGAAAGTACTGGTATATCCGCCAAATAGTATGATTCTATCGGATTTAGTGGAAAGAGGGGGACATGAGGCGTTAGTATTGATGCGTGAAATAGGAGAGCACGTGAGGGATGCGGAAATAGACGCACCACCGATAAACATCACCGAAGAGGACTTGAAAAGAGCGTTGAGATATGTATCAGTGGAAGAACCTGCGGGGTTAAAAGGAAGAATAGGACTGCTCGTCCCGCTGTTGGAGAAAGCAGAAGCCTCGGTAATACTGAGGGATGCGCCACCCACTTATGGCTGTATGGGCTGTGCAGTCGCTGACGAATTCTTCAAGTTCTTGATAAGGAAGCGCGAGATACCGACATTGGAGGTGCGGTATGAAGGAGGAGAAAGGATGGAAGAGATGGTCGCAGAGGTAATGAAGTTTTTAGAGCAGTTACCGAAAGAAGGAAAAGAAAGGAAATAAGATAAAAATGGTACGAGTTGGGCAGATCTCTTGCGGGACGGAGTACAGCGGAATTCAATGGATGCTTAACGACATAGCGGAGCGCGTAGGTATCGAATTGGTTTATCCAGAGATGGAATTGTCAAGGGTGGCGTTGGCGTGTAAAGATATCGGATTCGAGGCGGAAAGCCCGTCTCTAAATCTGATGATGGCAAGAGCGGTATCTATGTTAGAGGACCCAACGATAAAAGGCGCTCTTCTGCTTACCTGCTTCAAATGTTCGGAGGGAACGATAGTAAAAGATACGATAAGGCGGTTTCTGCATGAGAGAACGGACATGCCGGTGATATTATATTCAAACGTGGCGAAGGATATAGAGATATACTCGCGATTGGATGCGCTGAAGACGTTGATAGCAAGGAAGACGCTGTTGATGCGTGAGAAGCAAAAAGGGGTTACAATGGGTGTTGATTCCGGTTCCTCTACTACAAAGGTAGTGGTGATGCGAGATAATGAAATAATAGGGAAGGGATGGCTGCCAACGGCCGACCCGGTAAGAAGTGCGGATGATGCGATAGAAGCGGCGTTAAAAGAAGCAGGAATAGAGCAGGTAGAATCGGTTGGTGTAACCGGGCACGGGCGAGAACTCGTAGGTGAACATTTAAGGGCAGACCTCAATTTAGAGGAAGTGAGCGTGGTATCAAAAGGAGCTGCTTTGCTTTCCAAACGGCATAAAGGTGATGCAACGGTGATAGACATGGGAGGAATGAACAATAAGCTGATTCTAATGCGCGATGGAATAGCAAATACGTTTAATCTGGGTGGTATTTGCGCTGGCTCGTCTGGTAGGTTTCTGGAAATAGCCGCTCGCAGAGTGGATGCAGACATTACAGAGTTGGGACAGATTGCGATGGAATCGAAAGAGAGGTACGAGTTACAGAGCTATTGTATGGTCTTCGGGATACAAGCCCTTGTTGTTGCTCTTGCTTCTGGAGTGAAGAGGGAAGACGTAGCTGCGGCTGCTTGTCGCTCAGTTGCAACACAGGTATATGATAACCAGATACAGGTGATGGAAATTAGACCGCCGGTTATTTTTGTTGGTGGCGTGTCACTGATAGAAGGGGTAAAACGAGAATTTGAGAATATGCTCGGCGTTGAAATAATTGTGCCGCCTTATTCGCAGTATGCAGGGGCGGTTGGTATTGCTACGCTTGTGTCCGGAGTTTAGTCGTTACATTGATTTGCCATTTTTGATGATTATCTTAAAGAGGGATAGGGTTCTAGTGTAAGTGGTCATAAGACCACCTCCACCTGAGGCTTCATCGTATCATATAGCGACCTCACGAG
>JAGXOR010000123.1 GCA_023659785.1 Methanomicrobia archaeon LH_S13 | reverse complement strand
GTAAAGAGATTTAGAAAGAAATTTTACAGTCAAAAATGTCCTTGGTTTATGTCAACCTTAACTTCGTACAATCATAGGGAACATATAATACCTAACTGCCCCATAAAGTCTGATCTTAGCATTTAACGAAAGGATAAAACCAAAAAGGTTTTTATTAGTATATTCCCTATTCCTCTATATGTGGAACATAGAAGAGTGGGCGAGAAAGTGGTTGGAAAATCAGCGACATGAAGGTAAAAAGTGTCTCGAAATTAAGATGCAGGGGTCAAATTGCTATGTCTATCATACAACCAGTCGCTATGACAAAGCAATAAAAAAGGGGCGCAAAGTATCAAAATATCTCGGAAAACTCGACAAAGAAAAGGGATTTATTCCAAAGGGGAAAAATAAACGGACTGTTGTCGGTCCGCGAAATATCACAGAATATGGCAATTCGGTGCTACTACACGAAATGCTGAAGGACATTAAACCCCTGTTGAAAGAGGGTTTCCCCGACCACTGGGAGGAGATCTGCGCTCTTGCTATGTTGGGTGTTTCCGGCAATGTTCCATTAAAACGGGTGAAAGATGCATGGGAGAAACTCTACAATGCCGAAAATATCCATCCAAGTCTAAACCAACATAATCTCACCCGCGTGATACGGGACGTGGGCGTAAATCGGGCTGGTCAGAATGTCCTATTCAAGGAACTTACAGATATGAGTGATCAACTTGTTTACGACTTGAGTTCCATGTTCTCACGCTCTATGAGCATCAATCAAGCGGAGAAGGGCTACAACAAGGATAAGATACATGTACCACAGATCAATCTTGCTCTCATGTGCAGCGCAGACACGGGATTGCCGACAATGATTCGCTCTCTTCCTGGCAGTGTGAAGGACATAAAAACGCTGTATCACTCGATCAATGAACTCGATATTGGAGGGAAGATCCTCATCCTTGACCGGGGCTTCTTCTCTGAAGGTACCATAAAGTTCCTGGGAGGTAAGAAGGGCAAGAAGATCTCCTACGTGCTTCCGACAAAGAGGAATAGCCGTTATTACGATACACGTATCCACCTCAACGAATACTTTTCTTATCACAGTCGCCTGATAAAGTGTGGAAAACGGAAACACAACGATTTTCACCTCTACCTCTTTGAGGATCAGGATCTCCGGCTGGAAGAACAGAAGACGCTGTACAGGAAACGGGATGAGCACAAGATCGAGAAGGAAGAATACAATATAGGGATGAAGAAGGCAGGGAAAATCCTTATTGTCTCAGATATGGATGTCGAGAAGCCGGAAATTTATCTGCTCTACAAGAAACGAGAGGTGGTTGAGAAGATGTTTGACACTTACAAGACGGTTCTTAATGCGGACAAGCTCTACCTGCAGGACGATGAGAGTGTCTTCGGACACGTATTCATCGCGTTTCTTTCACTCTATATCCACTGTAAGCTGGAGCAGCTCTTGAAGAAGGCGGAACTCAATCATAAGTTCACGCCGATTGATCTGTTATTCAAATACAGCAAGGTCTACCATCTTGAAATGCGTGAGCGTGGCATGATTGCTGAAGTTCCAAAGAAGGTGATGGATCTGGATGAGACACTTGGATTGAATATGTTCCCTAAAATGATTCGAAGTTAAGGATGTCAAGTTTAACCGTTAGTGACTACATAATAAAAAGCCTTTCGATTTATTTCTGTTTTTCCTGCAAATTTAAGGTTATCTGGGAACGATAGTTGTTCACAAAGGGTGCTTTTATTTCCGTGGTGCCACATATCCATTATTGACTACATATGCAAATAGCTAATCAAATGCCTCCGTTTAGTGGAAATAGTGGCAAAGTTTGTTGAAAGATAGTCTATGATTATTTATACTCTGAAACTTAGGTAGATATCTATTTTGATTTTTTCATCAAAGGCAGTGAGTTCGCTTGCCCGATTTGTAATAAACCCTGTAAAATACACGACACAAAAGAAAGGAGTTGGAAGCATCTTCCTCTATTCCATTATGAGTCTTATATCCACGCTAGAGTTCCAAGGACGAAATGCGAAGAGCATGGCACAAAAATCGTAGACATCCCGTGGTCAAGGTCGGATACCGGATTTACATCGCTTTTCGAGGTAGATGTTGTTGCTCTATGCAAAGAAATACCTGCCGCGTCAGTAGCAGAGAGAGCCAAGATACATGAAGAATCCACGTGGAGAATTCTTGCCTATCACGTCAACAAAGCACTAAAGCATGTTGATTTATCACAGCTCGATACGATTGGCGTAGATGAAATCGCTGTTAAAAAAGGGCATAAGTACATTACTCTGTTTTACGATATTAAAACTGCTAAGGCGTACCAATTCAAACTGGCTCTTCAGAGGTTATGGCGGGTAAAAGACCTTGCAGCGGCGTGGAATTATTTGAATAAGTGGTATTTTTGGGCTGTACACAGTAAGATTGAAGAAATCGTCAAACTCGCGGGGACCGTGCATAAACATTCTTATGGGATTCTGGAAGCAATCAGGGCAGGACTCGACAATAGTGTTGCTGAGGGATTGAACAACAAAATCAAAACGGTCGTCAAAAGATCCTACGGATTTAAGACGGTGAAATACAGAAATACGATGGTTTATCTGGTGGCAGGCAAATTGGAGTTGTCATCGGGTTTACCCACACAATGTTAAAGAGAACCAGAAAAGAACGCTCGGTCCAAAAACGCCGTCCCTATTTTTATCCCCATTGCCTTCAGCCAGTTTACCACTCCCTCGAGGAGAATGGCATAATCTTTGTTCAGCCCAGTGATGTTCACGATGTCAAGGGTCAGTTTCAGGTCTCAGAGCATGTCGATGGTGAAAAAGGAATGCCCTCAAGAGGTCCCATTTTTTTGTTTTATCCCTCTTACTCAGGGGTCATTCTTGTCGCCGTAATATCCCTTATCATGGAAGTCAACGGCGTTCGGAACTACTGAGAAAGAAAAGCTTTACCAAAAGAACAAATATTTATTTTTCAACCATAAAATACAAAAAAGGATGAAAAACAACTATGTGACCATCTCAAAAAACATCTTCATTCCAGTGACGAATGTATGCAGAAATAGATGTGAATATTGCGGGTTCCGAGCTCGTAGTCTTGAAGATGCTTATATAATACAGATGAAAGAATTCTTAGCTCTCGTAAAAACCAAAGGAGCAGCAACAGAAGCTCTTTTTACCGCTGGTGAAAACCCCGAGCTCTCAAATCTTTCTCTCTTTTTCACAAAACACCTTATCGAAACCGGATCGGGATGTTCCTCTCTTATTGAATACACGAAAGACCTATGCAAAGTTGCAATAAAGCATGGATTACTTCCACACTGTAATTTGGGTGTGCTAAGCAGGGAGGAGCTAAATGAGTTGCGAGAAGTGAATGCCTCAATGGGCCTGATGCTCGAAACCACCGCAGAGCTTGAAGCACATAAGAACTCACCTGGGAAAATCCCAACGGAACGATTGAAAATGATTGCGGAAGCGGGGAAACTTGAAATACCTTTTACTACCGGCTTGTTGATAGGCATAGGAGAAAAGCTGCGGGACCGCATCCGTTCTTTGAATGCTATAAAATCGCTACATGATAAATACGGACACATACAAGAAGTTATCCTTCAGCCATTCGTTCCTAAACCTTCTACGGCGATGTGGAATAAGAAACCACCGAGTTTTGAGGAACTGAGGGAAGTTGTCCGTGCAGCGAGAGCGATATTGCCCGATGAAATAGCGATACAGGTTCCGCCAAATTTGACTTCTGCTAAGGCGATAATAGAACTTGGTGCGTCAGACCTAGGTGGGATATCGGAAAAGACCATGGATTATATAAATCCTGAATCACCGTGGCCAAAAGAGGAAGAACTGAGGCGAATAATTGCTCCCTCCGAATTAAGAGAAAGATTGCCGATATATCCGAGGTTTATTAAAATGGGATGGTATAGCGAGGAAATAAGACCATTGATAGAAAGGTATGCGGATGAAGAAGGGTTGAGATTAAGGAGAAAGGAGGGGATTTAAAATATGATGACAAAATATGAACTTTTTGTCCATTTTTCTATTATTTGATAGTA
>JAGXOR010000122.1 GCA_023659785.1 Methanomicrobia archaeon LH_S13 | reverse complement strand
GGTGTGAGGAGCGGATTAGAAACATTAGTGGTTGAGAAAGGAATAAGCGGTGGATTATCAAATGAGGCGCCTGAGATAGAGAACTATCCAGGATTCAAGAGGGTAGGGGGAATGGAATTGGCGGAGAAGATGAAAGAGCAGACGTCAGAATATGTGGAGATAAAAGAGCTGGAAGTGGTGGAAAAAATAGAACTCAATGGAAAAGAAAAGGAGAAAAATATAGTGGTATTTACGGAAAAAGGCTCTTATGTCACAAAAGCGGTGATAATAAGCACGGGAACAAAACACAGGAAATTAGGAGCGAAAGGTGAGAATGAATTTCTTGGAAGGGGCATATCTTATTGTGCTACCTGTGACGGTTTCTTCTTCAGAGATAAGCCCGTAATAGTGGTAGGAGGAGGTGACTCGGCAGTTAGAGAAGCTTTATATCTGAAAAATATCGGCTGTGAGGTAACGCTAATTCATAGAAGGGAGGAACTCAGGGCAGAACCGTATTTACAAAAGAATCTGGAAGAGGTAGGTGTGCATATTCTGTGGAATTCTGTGGTGAAAGAGATAAAGGGAGATAAAGCTGTGAGAAGTGTTGTTAGATTTGATAAAAAGAAGAGGGTTGAGGATGAACTCCAGGTAGAAGGTGTGTTTGTATCTATTGGTGAAGAGCCAGTGAATGAATTGGCAGCGCATATAGGAATTGAAATGGATAAAAATGGATACATAATCACGGATAAAAATCAGGAGACGAACCTCGAGAGGGTATATGCCGCGGGGGACATAACAGGAGGTGTGAGGCAAGTAATAGTAGCCTGTGCAGAAGGCGCTATCGCTGCTACTTCTGCGTATAACGATTTGCTGGAGTTAAGCGTAAAATGAGGGAGATAGGGATTGACGAAGCAGGAAAAGGTCCGGTAATAGGGTCAATGTTCGTTGCAGGGGTTCTGAATTTTGAGGGCTTGGGAAAGCTTGGAGTGAGAGATTCGAAGCGATTGAGCCCTTCAAGGCGAGAATATCTGGCGAAACTTATAGAAGCCTCGACTGAGGCTCATGTCGTAGAGTTCACCGCAACCGAAATAGATGATAGTAGAAAAACGCATACATTAAATGAAATCATAGTTGAACTTTTTTCAGCAGTGATTATGCATTTTCAGCCTGATAGGGCTTTTGTTGATGCGGCAGATGTCAATCCAAATAGATTCGCTACGAATCTTAAATCGAGTTTCAAGAAGGAAAGAGGAGAAGGAGCGGAAGGAGAAAGTGAAATAATTTCTGAATCTAAAGCTGATGAACGCTACCCGGTGGTCAGTACAGCATCAATCGTTGCAAAAGTGCATCGAGATAGGTCAATAAGGCAGCTCGAGGCGGAGATAGGAGCAGAGATAGGTAGTGGGTATCCCGCAGACCCCAAAACCATTCAATTCCTGAGGAGATTACTGAAAGAAAAGGAGGATATTC
Source organism: Methanomicrobia archaeon LH_S13 (assembly GCA_023659785.1). Lineage (GTDB taxonomy): Archaea > Halobacteriota > Syntropharchaeia > Alkanophagales > Methanospirareceae > JAGXOR01. Next base: position 2,620 of record JAGXOR010000122.1, on the reverse strand, counting down.
CCCCATACGTGAGGCGCTCTTGGAAAACCGTCGAAAGGGTTTATTCATTTATATATACGTAATCTTAACAAAACAAGCATAAAATGGAAACCCCGGAAAAGGATAATAAAGAGAAGGGGGATAAGAAGAGAGGGAAAGCGAAAGACAATGCTGCTGGTAAAGAAGAGATAACCGGATGCCCTGAGTGTGGTTCTAAAAGTTTGATAAGAGATTATGGTAAAGCGGAGATTTTTTGTGCTGATTGCGGGTTGGTAATATCAGAGAACATCGTTGACCCTGGTCCTGAGTGGCGTGCCTTCGATTCTGAACAGACCTCCAAGAGAGCAAGGGTCGGAGCACCGATGACATATCGAATACACGATAAAGGGTTGAGCACGGTTGTCACTTGGACTTCTGGTCAAGGGCATAATAAGTTGAATATATGGCAACAGCGGACTCATATTGCAAATACAACAGAAAGGAGCTTTATTTTTGCTCTCTCGGAGATAGACCGGATGGCATGTGCACTTAAACTACCGGTAAATATCAGGGAGGCGGCATCTATGTTATACCGGAAGGCGATGAAGAAACGTTTAATCCGTGGGCGTAGCATAGAAGGTCTAACCTCTGCTCTCTTATACATTACCTGTCGGCAGTATGGTGTGCCACGAACACTGGAAGAGGTGAGAGAGATATCAAGAGTAAGAGTCGGGCAGAAGGAAATAAGGCGTGCATATCGCTTCCTTTTACGTGAGCTCGACTTGAAAGTATCACCTACTTCCCCTATTGATTTTGTGCCTCGCTTCTGCTCCTTACTTAATTTAAGTGGCGATATAAGGTCAAAAGCAGTAGAGATAATAAAGAAGGCGACAGAAGCGGAACTGACCAACGGGCGAGGACCGATAGGGATAGCGGCTGCTGCTATTTACATCGCTGCGATTTTAAGCGGCGAGCATCGCACACAGAAGGAAGTATCCGACGTTACGGGTGTGACTGAGGTTACAATACGGAACAGGTATAAGGAATTATCAGAGCAGTTAGAGATAGACGTGCTTTTGTAGCGGTTTAGCGGTTTGGAATTTATTTTGGAGTAGAAGGAGGACAGCATTTTTGAAAGTTCTTCTGTTTTTGAAGATAAATTACTAAAGTTGTCTTCTATCAGTAGATTATAGTTTTGTCTTTTTAGCGTTTTTAGTCTTTCGGCTCTAAGCCGCTAAACCGGTATTTGCTTCTGAGTGCCGCTCTTGCTACTATTTTCGCAACCCGTAATGGTTCTGGCACTTTTCCGTGAGTGGTGAATTTTTTAAGTACCGCAGCAGCTTCGCTTTTTTCCATACCTAAAGAGCGTATTAAAACATCGAAATTGCCATGCTGCCGCACGAGAACACGATTTCCAAGTTGCTTATAAGCTTCTATCCGGGAATCTCGCTCATCGGCTTCAAAATGCCTGGCTATATGTTCTTTCAGACCTTCTGATTCCTCGTAAGTCACGCAGACGAGAGGGATATTCAACTTTTTATACACTTCCTTTATGTCTATAATGTTAAACCAACTGATGACGCATCCATTTAGCATCATTACATTTATGTCTGCACGCTGCAGCGACTCGAAAACGTGCAATATACCCTCCGTGGCGTCCATCCCCCCAACAGTTATCTTATCAAAAACGACACCGTCTATAACAAAATCGGAACGCATAACCACGCCAGCAAGCACTGATTTTTCTTCGCCTCTCCTGAAGCTTTCTGCAATGCCAAGTACTCTTATCCCCTTTTTATTTACGTGTAATGTCATACAAAGTTTCTTTCAGACCCTTTTAGAAGAAGTGTTTAACTTGTTTTTTGATTAAACTTTCTTTGTAAAGAATGTTTGTTACAACATTTGCAAATCATTCGTTACCTTATCCACCTCTTCTGCACTTGCAGGTCCTATTCCTATTGCAGTTACCGTTCCGGGCGGGATTTCCGTCAAACCTGCATCTTCTACGATAGCAACCGCCAGTCCAAGCTTTTTCGCTTCCTTTTCTAATTTGTATATCTCCGCAAGGCTGTTCACCTTCAACACGACTTTCTTCTGCCCCTGCTCTTTCCATCTCTTCCTATCCCGCGGCGCAGCAAGTTCATAGCTTAATAACGAAGCATGAGCAGTTTGTACTGCTATCTTACCCTTTGACAGTTTTAAATCTTCTCTGATAGCCACACTTTGTTTATACTCTTGCATTTTGGTTTTGTTCGACTTTCAGGCTTTTTACTCTCCCTCTAATCTTTTTATCCTTTTACTGATGCTTTCAAAAACAGAACTGCCCTTTGCGCTTTGCGAGGCCCTTCGCTTCACGATAATAACCCAATGCACATTCTTTATCTACACCTTTTTTTTTTCGAGAAGATGGGTCCATGCACAAAGTGCTTGCTCCAAGTTCCCCCATGTATAAGTTTGACTTCCGACAGAATTAATGACCTCATAATTCTCTGTCTGTTTTATTAACTCCTCAAAAATATCGGGTTCATTTAGAACTTCAAAAAGTAGGTAGGTTATGAGATTCAACCATTTTGTTTCAAACCTCTTTGTATGATGCTATCAATGGGGGCATCGCAGTGGGTGTAACCCTACACCCTCTATCCCGTCCGCCTCTGCTTTCGCA
>JAGXOR010000121.1 GCA_023659785.1 Methanomicrobia archaeon LH_S13 | reverse complement strand
AATTAATAGTATCATACGAAGAGGTTTGAAACAAAATGTTTAAATCTCATAACCTAATGTCCACCCCGGCAAAACATAAGAGAGGTGCAAAGAAGCATTACAAATGTGCAATACTCACCATAAGCACCTCCAAATACTGGAATAAAGAAAAAGGTGAAGCAGACATCGGCGACCTATCAGGAGAGATAGCGAAAGAGCTCGTGACGAAAAGCGGGCATGAGGAGGTTTACTATAATGTAGTGCCTGATAAGGAGGATAAAATATACGAACACATATCAAAAGCTTTGAACACCGATGCCAATTTCATCGTCACCTCCGGCGGCACGGGACTGACAAAAAGCGATGTTACAATAGAAGTTATATCAAAACTTCTGAATAAGGAGATGCCGGGTTTTGGCGAAATCTTCAGGCTGAAAAGTTATGAGGAAATTGGCACCGCAGCAATGTTAAGCCGTGCAATTGCAGGTGTAATCGGGGGAAAAACAATTTTTTGCCTGCCCGGGTCGCCAGACGCGGTTAGATTGGCATTGAGCAAGATAATCATACCTGAGATAGCGCATATAATGAAGCATGTGAGACAGAAGTAGAAATGAAATGAAATGGAAGAAAAAAGAATCGTAACGTTAATTGGAGCCAGGCTGGCGAATGTAAGAGAAGAATTCATATTTTTAGGAGTTTCAAATTCAGAGAAATGTGAGGGATGTAAATTAAAAAAGTCTTGTGCAAACCTTGAAGTTGGTAGAAAGTACAGGATAGAACACGTAAGACCTGAAATAAAACACGATTGTTACATTCACGAAGAGGGTGTGCGTGTGGTAGAAGTAATAGAACCGCCTGTAAAAGTTGCGATAGATTCGAAGTACGCATTGAAAGGCGCTAAAATTGTTTTTAAACCTGTGGATTGTGAAGGGACGGATTACGAGCTGTTTGATTTGTGCCACCCATCAGGTCTAAAAGAAGGAGATAGATGCACAATTCTGGATGTGATAGGCAATGTCCCGAGCAAATATAAGAAAGGGCAAGGTTTGAAATTGGTGGCGGTAAAAAGAGAAGGCAATAATATAAAAAAAAGCACCTTTTAAATATTTATGTTCGTAGGAGTAGATCATGGAACCATCGGAATACGATTTGCTGTGTTAAATGCGGGAGAAGGAGTAACAGTTTTTGAACTGTCGAGGAAGAAAGCGACAGATATGGACAGTGAGGAGATTATAGCAGAAGTAGAAAATGGATTGAAGATAAAAACAGAAGGAATAAAATTGATTGCGCTGACTTATTCGATGGGTGATGACTTTTCCACGATAAAAGACATTAAAAGGGTGCGGAATCGGGGGATAAGAAGTGAAGAAGGGGCGGGTGCAAGAGTTGGTGGTGGAACAAAAGTGTTCGATGCAATAAAGAACGCAGGCATTCCAACGATAATGATACCAGGGATACATGCAGAGAGCGAAAAAATAGATCGTAGGATGAAGTTCTTCTCGCATTGTGCAAGTCCTGAAAAGGTGGGGGTTGCATACTATATATATAAAAAAGGTTTTAAGAGCTTCGTTTTCGCAGACATCAGTTCTAACACCATTACCATGTCCGTAGTAAGAGGAATAATAATAGGCGCAATAGATGCTTGCTTGGGCTCGCCTGGATTGTATCAAGGTCCAATTGACCTTCAGTTATTAAGAGATATTGAAGATGGGCGTATAAGCGCAAACGATGCGTTCTCAAATTCAGGCGTCTTGCAGAAAAAATGGACGAAAGCAGGTGGTGATGAGGAATTGGTTCTGGATACCCTTTCTTTGTTTGCAGCAATGGAAATTTCTGCGATGCTTGTTCTCATGCGAGATTACGGCGTAGAATCTAACTTAGCTTCAGACTGTAAAATCTTCTTAACTGGTTCTGTAGGTGAAAAGGAGGAAATGAAGCGGAGAATAAACCAGCTCTTAGGTGTCGAAACCGAAACATTAACAAAGTATAGTGCGGCAATAGGCTGTGCAGAAATTGCAAAGGATGTTTTTTACGGCGAGACGAACATATTGGGAATACGAGTGGAGCTATAAGCTCTTTTTGTAACCCCTCAGATTACACAGATTTTTTGTTTCTGCTTACTTCTTTACCTTTACCTTTACCCCTTTCGCTTCATAATAGGACGAATTGCACCGCATGCGTCACATTTCAGCACCCACACACGGTCCATTTTCATAATATGTGTGTCAGGTTTTTTGCACTCCATACATAGCACGTATTCATCCACGTACTTCTGTATTTGACGCTCTACCTCCTCTTTCGGAAATCGTCCCTGAAAAATCGCCCTATTCCTTTCTATCTTACCTGCTGTGCCCAATTCGTTCAGCAAGAATTTCATCACGTGCTCAGTTTCACGGTTTATGTAGTTACAGATAACATCAAAATTATCGAAAATCGTGGTCTTCCCTTCTATAAATACTCTTTCATCGGGTATAATAAAACGCGATTCACTGGTCTTTGTACCCGGTAGGCGTTTCAAAGCTCTGTCCAACAATTCCTCATATTTATATTCTTTCATTTTATCCCCTAATCCTTCTTTGAAATGATTTTACCGCGTGCCCACGAGAGAACGCCGAGGAAGGGATTCGAACCCTTGCGTCCCACGTAGGGACACCGGCTCTCAAGGCCGGCGCTTTAGTCCGCTAAGCTACCTCGGCCTCTGGTCTGGCTCAGCTTTTTTTTTGATTCATATCTTCTTCCTCCATCCCGGTAACTTCCTCATTTTTCTTGATTTCCCAAACCCACATGCCACACAGTACTTCGCATGCAGGCTAAAAGAGCGACTGCCGCATCTTCTGCATTTTATGTGCGACTTCTTCCGCCTCTTGCCCATTGAAGGTGTGCCTTTTACCATGTCTCTTTTTCTCCTGATTCTTTACCTATGCCTTTGCCCTTGCCCTTGGCTTTGCTTTTACCCGTACCTTCGCCTTTTTCCGCCGCTCTTTGCACCGTTGGCGAGATGTACACCACATTATCGCCCCTCACCAGAATTTCTCCCAAAGTGTTCTTTACTGATAAGTCCTTATTCAATTCCTCTACACCGCTTAACACCAAGTTCAAGTGTAGATCGTAGCCGTCTAATACTCCTCTAAATTCCCTGTCTCCTCTTATCTTCACTATAACCGAGGACTTTAGCGATTTGTTTAATATGTCCAACGGCTTAAATTTATCCACCATGTCTATCACTCTCTCCTTTTCTTCTTCTTTTTACCGCGCCACTTGCTTATACTTGCTTATTCGTATCTTATTAATGTAATATATGCTTTAAATAGCCTATATCTTTATTTGTTCTTCTTATATTATTTGAAACAGATAATTTAATTTAATACAGAACACGAAAAATGGCTAAGTCTTCGTATGGATATATAAGAGATGCATGGAAGAGGTCAGGGGGTTCCTACGTGGGAAAACTCAGGCAGGAAAGACTGGTGGTGTGGAGGAAAGAGCCAGCAGTTGTAAGGGTAAAGAGACCGACGAGGTTGGACCGCGCACGCACTTTAGGGTATAAAGCAAAACACGGCATTATCGTGGTGAGAACAAAGGTAAGAAGGGGAGGAAGAAGGAAGTCAAGACCGAAGCACGGAAGAAGACCAAAGAGGATGGGCGTGCACAAAATAACGCCTGGAAAGAGCTTGCAGCGAATAGCTGAGGAGCGAGCTGCGAGAAAATATCCAAATATGGAAGTTCTTAATTCTTATTGGGTAGCTGAGGATGGGAAAAGGAGATGGTATGAAATAATCTTCGTCGAGCCCGCAAATCCCGCTATAAAATCCGATAAGAACCTCAACTGGATTTGTAGCAGGAATCACAAGGGAAGGGTTTTTAGAGGGAAGACCTCTGTGGGTAAAAAAGGAAGAGGGTTAGTTTAAATTAACATGAACAGATCGGGCGTGGTGGATTTAAAGAGCTTGGCGAAAGGAAGAAAATAGTGGTGAAAGGGCAAAAAACACTTTTCGATTTCGATAACATTTCAAATTCAGGGGTGCAGTCAAACTTGAGGACGAAAGATTAAGGGAGTTAGAGTTAATATGATGACAAAATATGAACTTTTTGTCCATTTTTCTATTATTTGATAGTAT
>JAGXOR010000120.1 GCA_023659785.1 Methanomicrobia archaeon LH_S13 | reverse complement strand
CGAACCTTTTTTAGTGAGTTCGGAAGCTCCTTGCGATAGCTAGGAGTAGTTCACTGAAAGAACTTGATAGCAGGTATCCAGCTATTGTAACGTTTACCATTAGTATCTGTGAATTCTGTGCAGTTTATTACTCCTACTGTTACTTCTTTACTGCTTTTGTGTATTATCTGAGGATAAGAGCCTGTTTTTATAGTGTAATTGTATGTTTTGCCTTCTGCCAGCTTGAAAGAATCGTCAAATGTGATGTTATGCCAATCTCTGTATCCTCCCCAATTTGCAGTTACATTCCAACCTGAATTATTCCATATTCTTGCATATTCTGAATGTCCGCCAGTTCCGGGGCATGGATACGTATAGAGCTTGGATACAGTAATTGTTTGATTTAATTTGAGCATTCCTTCGTGTGTACCAGGGAGGCTTGGGTATGTTCCACCGGTAGTGTCGAAGATTTCATTATGTTTATGTGTATTTGCAACATTTTTCATCCCAGGAGTTGGTTTGGTAATGGAAAAGTTTCCGGTTCCGTCAGGGATTCTTGCCCATGATTTGTTTCGCTCGCTGCTGGAATAAGAAACTTTGTCAATAGGTGTGCTTTCTCGTGCTGGATAGCCATCGTAAAGCCTCACTTCTTCATATCCGTTATTATTATTATTAAGGCAGAAATCATCATCTCCGTTCCTGTAAACGACTAAAAATCCATTCGGTGTAACAATGGTATTACCGGTATTTGTGTTTGATGGTGCTATATACAATTCATGATAATCATATAAATCATAAAGCACCCAGCCGCTTACGTTTACATCCTCTTCACCGAGGTTATAAAGCTCAACCCATTCACCATTGGGCATTTCTGCATCATCGTACCCTGAGGGATCAGGCATGAATTCGTTTACCTTTATTTCCCATTGATTCCATAGTTTATGGAAATAATCATCATAATATTCACCTATTTCGTTCGATTTAATTAGCACAGAAGCTTCATTATTCCGGTCAAGTGCGTAGTAGTTCCAGTTGGTAGAGCCGAGAATGACCACTCGCTTGTCGATCACGATGAGTTTTGCATGAGTTGTGATGCCTTCGCCATCGAACTTCACTTCTACGCCACCCGACTCAAGATATTTCTGTGCTTTTATTTGGTCTTCAGTGAAATTCTCACCTAAGAAATCTTCACCGCCTTCGAGCATGACTTTTACATCCACTCCTCTCTCCTTCGCTTCTATCAGGTCGTTTAGGAATATGTTGGAGTGGCTGGATGGATAGCTGGGGTAATATCGCATCTGGAATTGGACGATATGGATGGAAGAGGAAGCGTTTTGGAGCTCTGCATGCATGTGATAGAAATAGTCGCGGTTGCATACGGGTATGATTCTTTCTGTCTGTTCTTCTACCTGGTTTATATCTGGATTTGGGGATAAGGAAAAAACAGAGGATAGAATCAAAACAGTTAGTATGCAAAACCCAAATATGGCGTGTCTGTTCATTTTCAGATGTTCTCTCAAAAAAATAAAAGAGGGGGAAAATAAAAAAATTAAACTTTTTTGTTTTTTTTGTTTGTTTATTATTCCAGTCTTATCGCAGGTATCCAGTCGGTGTATTCTTTACCATTGGTGTCAACGAACGAGGTGCATTTGATAGTTCCTCCTGTTACTTCTTTACTGCTTTCATGGATGATTTGTGGATAGGAGCCTGTTACAATGGTGTAGTTGTATTCATGGTCTTTCGATAGCGTGACCGATGGAGTAATTGTTATGTTATGCCAGTCGTCTTGATATCCGCTCCAGGTGCCACTTGCTATCAACAACCCGTTTTCATATAATTCGATAGACTCGGTATGTCCGCCGGTGCCCGTGCAGGGATAGGTGTAAAGTTTATGCACTTCTATTGTTTTGTTTGGTTTGATCATGCCTTTATGCGTTCCCATAATACTTGGGTATGCGCCATTGCCAGTGTCAAAGATTCCAACAGCAGGGACACCAACAGTAATTTCTTTATCTCCTCCTACTGTCTCTTTGTAAGGTCCTTCTGCACCAATGTAGTATTCCACATATCCATCGAATGTATAGGTGCCTCCTTTTGCTTCTGATGGTACATTAACTTTGTAGGTCACGTTGAATCTTGTATCCGCACCGTATGGTCCATACCATAAAAGCTCTAACTTGTTATCTGTTACCTTGCAGAAGTCTGCTTTTGGCACGCACCACTCCTTTTTGCCTTCCACAGTCATATTTACTGTTTCGTTCGCTTCTTCAGTTAGGCCTATTGAGTTGAAATCATCAGCAGGTGCTGTGAATGTCACAGTGACGTTGAAAGAATCTCCTGGTGAAACAGAATCTGGTAAGTCCCTGACTGCATTTACACTGTATGTGGCTGACATAGCTGCTACTAAGGAAAAAATAATGACCCCTGCTATTATTACAGGGGCTACCATTTTCGCTTTTAGTATAGCCATTTGTTTATCACCTCCAACACTTTCGACATCTTTAGCCCACATTCATCGGGTGGATATAGCCAGTGGTTGATGCAAGTTAGCACGTAAGACATGTCTGGGTCCTCAGGAACAAGTCCGTAGTTTCCTCTGAAGTTCAACTCGTAGCCTGTTTCATTTGTCACAGAAGCATTTCTTGTAACATTATTAAAGCCTGTTTTGTTTGCTACTATTTCGTAATCACCAAGCTCCTTAACTGTGACTGTGTAGTCCCCATTTTCATCGCTTGTTGTTGACGATACTAATTTTCCCGTTGAATCATACACGATGATGTTGACATCTGTTAATGCTGTGCATATAACCTCTCCAGTCGTTCCGTAAATTGGGAATTTAGCAACTTTTACCTCTGAATCCTCTAGAATCTTTACCTTGTACGGTCCCTCAGAACCGACATAGTATTCAAGGTATCCACTGAAGTAGTAAGTACCCTCTTCTGTATCTTCAGGGACATGGAATGAATAAGTTGCACTGAACTCTTCTCCTGCGCTGTAAGGACCATACCATATATATTCCGCGACATTATCGGTAGCACTCGCTGCATCTGCAGAAGGACTGCACCAGTTTTTATTTACTGAGACATCCCAGTCATCAGGAGCTTCTTCGTGAAGACCTATGGAGTTGAAGTCGCTCACGTTTGTATTCGTAAAGACTACTGTTGCATTACAATCATCTCCAGCTGTTACTATTTCTGGCAATGTTCTATTTATTGGGAATGGTATGATTACAATGCTATCATCTCCGCCAATATCTATTGTATAAGGTCCTTCTGTGCCCACATAGTATTCAAAGTTTCCATCAAAGCAGTATTCACCTGCAATACCCTCAGGTATAGTCACATTGTAAGAAGCGGTGACTTCTGTACAATTTGTTATGTTATACCAGATATATTCAGCGGTGTTATTGGTTGCTTTTGCGAAATCAGCAGATGGGCTGCACCAGTCATTGCTTACTGACACATTCCAATCATCAGGTGCTTCATCGTGTAGACCAACGGAATTTATGTCTTCAGTTGGATGGAACGTTACATTGACCACGATTTCCTCTCCCGCTAATGCAGAAGCGGGTAGTTCTCTCGTGAGGTTGAACTTCTCTATTATACTCTCATTTACTGTTATTGCATGGACAGAGGTCGTGTTTCCAAGCACAATGTCGTTTATTTCGTCACCGTTCAGGTCATATCCCCAAGTTACATTTTTTGGATAGTAATAGTATTCCATCGCTATTGGTGCTCCTCCTCCTCCAACGTCTATATCCGCATCTTTCTTTTCAATTGGCGGAACGTAAGGTTTCGTGCTGTTTCTATTCTCCATCCACTGCTTTTCTGGTGGTATGAAAGGCTTTGTGAAGTTTTCCATCCCTGACTTTTCCTCTTGTAATTCATGCTCTCCTAAATAATCGTATCCATAGTGGTAATACTCGTAATAATGTTCAGCAACCCATATCCGTTCATCTGACTCAGCTTCCCAGAAGTGAGTTCCATCGCTCCCTTTCTTCGCGATCGCCGTATAGTTATATGTCGTTTCTCCAGTCCATGGATCATACTTTGATATTTTAGTGCGAACGAGGACATCATTCAGTTTGTCTTTGTCTCCATCAAGATCTCCTGCTGGATGTGCATAAATATAACAATCCGAATGAGCACCGGTTACGCTGACTGATTCTGTCCATAGATCATTTCCATTGCTACCCTTCTTCGCTATCACCTTT
>JAGXOR010000011.1 GCA_023659785.1 Methanomicrobia archaeon LH_S13 | reverse complement strand
TGATAGCATCATACGAAGAGGTTTGAAACAAAATGGTTGAATCTCATAACCTGGAACCTTATAACATATTAGGTGGTGAAACAAATGGAAGGAATCTCGGAATTACTACCGGAAGAAGATATTCAAAAACTTAAAAGCGTCTCAAAAAGGATGTCCATACCTGAGAAGGAGATTGTAAGGAGAAGTGTAGAGGCATATATACAGAAATTAGCAGGAACAGAGGGGGAGCTTGAACTTGTTGGATTCGGAATGTGGGGGGATAGGTCGGAGATGGGCAATTCATCTGAATGGGTAGCTGAACTGAGAAAGAAAGAGTGGAATAGATGGAGATAATAATTTTAGATACGGACATCTTTATCGATTATTTTCGAGGTGTAGAAGCGGCTAAAGATTACATGAAAGGGTTTCCCGTGAATGAACGGGCAACAACAGATATAACGCTAATGGAGCTCTTTAAAGGTGCCAGAAATAAAGAAGAACTTGAAAACATAGATGAGTTCATTAAACGGAATTTTTTTATTGTGCTTCCTGTATCCTCATCAGCATCTCGTAGAGCAGTGCAAATCCTGAGACGCTATTCCCTTCAGAAGGGTTTAGGGTTGCCAGATGCTTTAATTGCTGCCGTTACAATCTCTGCTGATGGTAAACTCATCACAGGAAATAAGAGACATTTTAAATACATAGAGGGCTTAAAAGTGGATTTACCCTCTTATCGTAGAGATATTAGGGAGGAATAGGATGTACTCGGGCGGCATTTTAACGTAAGGGTTGTGCAGTATCAAGGTAAGAAATACGTTTGGTTCCAATCTTAGCTTTAAAGCAGATGTGATAAAGGCATTGGACGGGTTTAGAGGTGAGATGGGGTTGCAAAGAGCATTAACCAATTTTATAACAAAGAGAAGGCAAGAGTGCAAAGCGTCTACGATCAGCAGAGGATAAAGAGTGGCAAAAAAATGAAGAAGCTAACAATGAAAAGAGAAAGAAAGCTACATGATTTCTTCCACAAGGTAAGCAGGTTCATAACCAATTGGTGTGTAGATCATGAGATTGGGACAATAGTGATAGGACATAATAAGGAGTGGAAGCAGGAAACAAGAATGGGAAAGAAAAATAACCAGTCATTTGTGCACATATCTTTTAACAAGCTGATCTAGCAGATAAGATACAAGGCTGAAGAACAGGGAATAGAAGTTAAAGAGCAAGAGGAGAGTCATACAAGTAAGTGTAGCTTTTTAGACAACGAATCAATAGAACATCGCGAAGAATATACAGGAAAAAGAAAGAGTCGAGGACTGTTTAAAACGGCAAAAGGGTTAATAATAAATGCAGATGTGAACGCAGCATATAATATAATAAGAAAGGCAATCCCGAAAGCTTTTGTGAGAGAAGAAGCGGACGGAATAGAGGGTGTTGGAATAGGGTTACACCCAGTGCAATGCAAACTGGTAGCATCAGACGAAGAGGTTTGAAACAAAATGTCTAAATCTCATAACCTAGTTCACCATAGGTGATAACGATGGCAACCGTTAAAATATCATCGAAGTTTCAGGTGCTGATTCCAGAAGAGGTGAGGAAGAAGGCAGGCATAAAGCCGGGACAGAAGGTAGTTGTTATTGAAAAGGATGGTATCATAAATATCATTCCTCAAAGACCAACAAAAGAATTGAGAGGATTTTTAAAGGGATTATCAACTGAAAATATTAGAGATGAGGAGGACAGGTTTTGATCCTCCTGGATTCTTACGGATGGATTGAATACTTTGACTTTGCAGCAGGTGAGCTTGCAGATAAATATGCGAAATACGTAGAGCAAGCGAATGAAGAGAATACGATAACGCCAACGATCGTAATTTATGAAGTTTACAAGAAGATAAAGCGAGAAAAAGAAGAAGAAAAGGCGTTAGAAGTTTATGCGCAGATAATGGGGACAAAGATAATTCCTTTAACTGAAGGATTAGCAATGAGCGCAGCTGATATAAGCTTGAAATTTGGGCTGGGTATGGCAGATGCAATCGTATATGCAACAGCTAAAACTGAAAGAGCAAAACTTGTAACGAGTGATGAGCACTTTAAAGGATTTGAGGGCGTAGAGTTTATAGAGGAATAAAGAAATGAAAACAAAAACATTATTCGTGTATTTCGTGCCGCATCCTTTGCATAGAGGATTTGCAGAAGCTATTGGAGCTGATTTATGGTACTACAACCGTTACTTCAAGGATAGAAATCTTCCTAAAATATTCAAGAGCTTTATAAATGGAATTTTACTTCCAAAATATGATGTTTATTTATGTAAAAAGAATTTTCATCAATCGAAAGAGATATATGATGAACAGTAAAAATATTACTATCGTAATACCAACAAACAGGGAGAAGATTTATGCATTGGATAAATCCAAGCAGTTGTAGAAGTCCTCGAGTCAGGAATGCTCGCATAGGGAATAATTAAAGAATTGTAATGTTTTATATACAACTTACGTGAATATCTACATACCATGAACCCTTTGATAATCCTACTCGCCATAATACTGACCAGTATAGTAGCCGTAGTCTATCTATTGTATTTCTTTGCATCTTTTTCTAAAAAAACAGAGAGAATAAATAGTCTAAGCGAATATCCACCAATAAGTATCATTTTCCCTGCTTATAATGAGGAGAAAGTAATAGATAATCGCATAAAGAATTTAGCTGAGAGTGATTATCCCATAGAGAAGATGGAATTGATAATTGTAAATGATGCATCTGAGGATAACACTAAGGATGTTGCTTTGAAAGCAATGGAGAAATATGGTTTAAAAGGGAGAGTTATTAAGAATAAGACACGATCAGGTGTAAACTTTTCTATGAGTAGAGGAATAAAGGAGGCAGAGAATGAGGTAGTTGTATGTACGGATGCAGACGTCTATTTTGATAGAAGTGCTCTTAAGCTTGTGGTGTCGAAGCTTATGAATCAAAAGGATATTGGTGCAGTTACCGGCGATTTGCAACCTTTAAAAGGGGAAGAAGTAACGAAAAAATCGGAAAGCGCATATAGGTCGATGTATGGAAAAATTTGCGAATGGGAAAGCGATGTAGCATCGACGTACTGCTTTAATGGTGCATTATACGCGATAAAAAAGAGTACACCTTCCACGCTTGATATAAAAGATGGTGCTTATGATGCAGGAATCGCATTTTCAGTTATTAGAAACGGATATAAGGCGGTTTACGTTTCGTCTGCGAAAGTGTTTGAATCGGTGCCGGAGGATTTATCGGCGCAATTCAGGCAAAAGATAAGAAGAGCAGCAAGATTAATAAAAGCTACCTGGATTAACACGGATATGATGTCAGGAAAGTATGGCAAATTTGGCAGAGTAGTCTTGCCATTAAGGGTTGCAGCTTTTTTAGTCGTTCCTGCTGCTTTCTTTACAAGTGTGTGTCTCTGGATTTATATCTTCTCATCCATTAATATTTTGTTTCTCCCTTTCTTAGTGATTGCATTTCTATTAGCTGCAATATCAGATGCTTGGCGTTCAAATCTGGTTTCTACGTTTATATTACATCAACTTTATCTCTTCTTAGGTTTTTTTAATATGTTTAGAGACGTACACATCTGGAAATTAACAGAAAGAAAAGAAAAGAGAAAGGGATAGAAGAATAAGAATGAAAGAAACGATAACAATTGTGGGTCTTGGATATGTGGGATTGCCCTTAGCTAAGGCATTTGCATCCAAAGGTTTCAATGTCTTTGGATATGATAGTTCGGAGGAAAAAGTGAAAAGTGTGAATGAAAAAGAGCAAGGGAAAATCATTGCAACCACAGAACCAGATGAGTGCATACAACACTCGGATTTCATAATTATCTGCGTACCCACACCGATAAACGAGAGAAAGGAGCCAGACCTCAGTTATATTTCAAGTGCAGTAGAAGAAGTGGGGAAATATTTCAAATCAGGTTCAACAATCATTCTTGAGAGCACAACCTATCCCGGCACCTTAGAAGAAGTTGTAAAACCGAGATTAGAAAAAACAGGGAAGGATTTCTATCTTGGTTATTCACCAGAGAGACTTGATCCTGGAAATAAGATATACCCTCTTGAACGTATACCAAAAATTATCAGTGGAATAAACAAAGAAAGTTTGGAAAAAGTCAAATGGCTTTATTCGCAAATTATTGAAGCAGTAGTTGAGGTTTCAAATACGAAAACGGCAGAGGCTACAAAGCTTGTAGAAAATGTCTTCAGGGCAGTAAATATCTCTTTGGCGAATGAATTGGCAATGATTTTTGAGCAGATGGGCATCAACACATACGAAGTTATAGAAGCGGCAAAGACAAAGCCGTACGGATTCATGCCCTTTTATCCAGGACCAGGGATAGGCGGACATTGCATCCCGGTTGACCCTTTTTACTTAGCCTGGAAAGCGAAGCAAGTGGGGGCAGAGAGCAAATTTATTGAGCTTGCGGGAGAGATAAGTTACAAAATGACCAAGCATGTCGCTGAGCTGATTACGGTAAACACTGATGACAGCTCAAAGATACTGATTCTTGGTGTTGCGTATAAGCGTGATATTCCCGATACGAGGAATAGCCCGGCGAAATTAATTTTAGAAGAATTGAATAGAGATAATAGAAGAATTGACTATCTTGACCCTTATGTTCCGGAATATGAAGGTCTGAAAAGTATTGAATCGGGCAATCTAAATTTGAATGAATACGAATGCGTTGTTCTGTTAACCGACCATGAGGAATTCAAAGAGCTGAACTTTAGAAGTTATACTGGAGTGCTAATAGACACAAGGAACTTTATTATCGGGTCAGGTCTAAAATGCATGTATATTGGGATTGGCAAAGGATATGGCAGGGATTAAAATTGGCTGGCTTGGCAGGTATTCAAAGATGGCAAGCTCGTTATATGGTGGTAAAGCATACGAGAGACAGCTACTCCATTTTTTGTTAAATAATTTAGGTTACGAGGTGGAAGACTTATATCCGCACTCTAACAGAAGGAATGAGCTACTGAGATGGGCAGAGGAGCTTTATAGACTGTCAAAATTGAAAATTAGAAAAGATATATTCATACGTGACTTTTACTCTTCTGTGGTGATGGATAAAACATCCGGGAGGAATATTTCCATCATTCATCATGTGGACAGCAGTCAGAAGAAACACCCATTTCTGAACAGATTGTTAGAAAAGAAGTTTTATATGAATTTGAATCAGATTGACACAATTGTAACGGTGTCAGAGTTTTGGAAAGAACATTTCGAGGAGATGGGACATGGAGATGTCCGAGTGGTGTATAATGGATTTAACCTGAAAGATTTTGAGATTCAAGAGGATGCGGTGGAGAGGTTCAAAAAGAGGTACGGACTGAGTGGAAAACCCATATTGTATTTGGGAAATTGCCAACCAGGAAAAGGAGTGGTAGAGGCATACAAAGCATTAAAAGATAAAGATGCTTTCCTCGTTACAAGCGGAGAAGAGAAGGTGAAAATTCCTGCATTACATTTAAATCTCGATTATAAGGAGTATTTAACCCTACTTAAAGCCTCGGATGTCGTAATAGCGATGTCGAAGTTCAAGGAAGGATGGAATCGCACGGTGCATGAGGCGATGCTGTGCAAGACACCAGTGATTGGTTCAGGTATGGGAGGAATGAGAGAGCTTTTGGAAGAAGGGAAGCAGATAATATGCGAGGATGTATCCAAGTTGAATGGTTTGGTTGATGCTGCTATGGAGAATCATAAAGAATTGGGGGGAAAGGGCTATGAGTTTGCAAAAGGATTTACAGTAAATAGATTTGAGGATGGATGGGAGAGAATTTTAAGTGTTTATATTTAGGTGGAATTAGAATAAAATGTAATATGATAAATAAGAGAATGAGAAAAGAATATGCGAATTATGCAAATCTATGGGTGAGGTTGCTAAAGGAAAAGTTAAAGGGCAATATGGTCTCAGTCGTTCTATTTGGTAGTGTTGTTAGAGGAGAAGCTGGAGAGGGGAGCGATATTGACTTACTGGTGGTCGTAAAAGAATTCAAAACATTTAGAAGCAGATTTGATGTTTTTGATGAGATAGAGAAGGAGCTGAGGGATTCAAAGGAGTATCATGAGCTAAAAGAGAGGAGATTAGGAGCGCTGGTCAGCCCAATCCCTCTCACGACTGAGGAAATAAATAAGGGTCCCTCAATCTTATTGGATGTGGTTACTGATGGAATAATTCTATACGACACGGATAATTTCATGGGGAATTATTTAAACAAATTAAGGGAAAAGCTTGAAAAGATTGGGGCAAGGAAGATATTTTTGGGAGATGGAAAATGGTATTGGGATTTAAAACCTGATTATAAATTGGGAGAGGTAGTAGAGATATGAGCGTTAAGAGATGCGGAGGAAGTGCTTGAGATCTGTAATAGATTAATAAAACAAAAATGAAGATTAGTGCTTGTATACTTACAAAAGACGAAGAGGAAAAAATAGAAAAATGTTTGCAGAACATAGTGCCTTATGTAGATGAAATAGTGATAGTTGACGGATTCAGCGAGGATAAGACTATTGAGATTGCACGGAAATATACGGATAAAATTTATCAGAAGGAGTTCTCAGGAAGTTTTGCAGTTGAAAGGAATTATAGTATTGAGAAATCTACAGGGGATAGGGTTTTTATAATGGCGCCAGATGAAGTCTGTGAAAAAAGTTTATTAGAGAAATTAAGAGAACTAGCGAATCAAAACAAATACGATGCATATTCTTTTTTAAGGAAGGATGTGTTACCCGGTGGAGAAGTTCTGGATTTGCCTTGTGATCATCCAGTAATAGATGTTAGGTTAGCGAAGAGGGATAAGATGCGTTATTACGGTGCCATACACGAAAGAGCGATTGTTTTTGGCAAGACGAAATTTATACCGGAAATTATTCATCATTATAGAAGATATATAAACCAGTATCCAGCGGAAAAGGCAGAACGATTTAAAAAAATTTCAGAAACAGCCAAAGAAAGGGACCAAGGATTGAATTTATCACGAAGCTTTTTGATACGTAGAGGGTTGAAGCTCATCATTCAATATTTCTTCAATGTATTTATAGGATTAAAATTATATAAAAAGGGTATAAGAGGGTTATTATTGAGCATAACTTACACGATAAGATTTACCTTCTCAGGCATCTCAAAATATAAAAGGTATGGGCAAATATGAAAAGTATTAGCTTAACACGGCCAATTATAGAGGATGAAATGGTAGAAGCAGTGACTACTGCACTGAAGAATGAATATTTTCTGAGAGGAAAAAGCGTTGAGTTATTTGAAGAGGAATTTGCAAAGTATATTGGAGTGAAGTATGCGATTGCCGTGAATTCCGGGACGTCAGCGCTTTATTTATCTCTATTAGCATTAGGAATTGGGGAAGGGGATAAAGTTTTGACGACACCCGCGACATTCATCGCCACCGCTAATGCTATTGTATACACCGGTGCAGAGCCTTTTTTCGTTGATATCACTTTGGATACTTATAACATAGACACGGTTAAAATCAAGGAAAAATTAGAAGAAGATAATGGGGCGATAAAAGCGGTTATACCCGTCCATCTTTACGGTTACCCTTGCGACATGGGAGAAATTTACAAAATTGCGAGAGAATATGATATAAAAATTGTTGAAGATGCTTGTCAGGCGCATGGTGCTATATATAAAGGGAAGAAGGTGGGAGCATTTGGAGATACAGCGGCTTTCTCTTTTTATTCCACCAAGAATATGGTGGTTGCCGGTGATGGCGGAATGGTTATAACAGATGAGAAAGAAATTGCAGATAAAATTTCAAGTCTTAGAGATGTAGGGAGGGATAAAGATATACAGGGTGTGCATAAATATATAGGCTATACCAGTAGAATGAATACAATAAACGCAGCCTTTGGAAGAGTACAATTGAAATATCTTGATGCATGGAATCAAAAGAGGGGAGAAATAGCAAGAAGGTATATGGAAGAGCTGGAAGATATAGGCGATATTATACTTCCTCCAGAACAAAGCAGCCAATATATCTCAGTATGGCACTTATTTGTTATAAGAACAAAACATCGTGACGAATTAAAAAAATTTCTTGATAAAAAAGGAATACAATGTGGAATACATTATCAGTTACCTATTCATCTCCAGCCACCATATCTTAAGATGGGGTATCATGAAGGGATGCTCCCGGAATCAGAGAAATGGGCTAAAGAAGTGTTGAGCATACCTATGCATCCAGAATTAACTGATGATGAAATAGAATATGTGGCATTTTGTATCCGTGAATTTTTCAAGAATAAAAAGAGGAAAGGGAAATGGATGTAGGTGTAATTGGGATCGGATACTGGGGAGGGAAAGTTGTGCAGGAATATATTGACCTTTACAAAGAAGGTTTTTTAGATTCTATTGCACTTTGCGATATTAAAGAAACGAAGTTAGAACCATTTAAAGAACAACTAAAGACATATACAGACACTGGAAAATTTATTAAAGATGTTGATGCAGTGCATATATGCACGAACAACCAGACGCATTATGAAATTGCTAAAACTGCGCTGGCGAACGGAACAAATGTATTGGTGGAGAAACCAATGACTATGAATCATGACCTGGCGTACAATTTGGTTGAGATGGCGAGCGAAACCGGGCTTGTTTTGCAAGTAGGGCATATTTTCAGGTTTGCCAATGTAATCAGGAAAGTGAAGAAATTGCATAAGGAAGAGTTCTTTGGTGACATTCGTTATTTTAAATTGGAGTGGACCAGCCTGATGCCACCTGTAAAAGATTTAGATGTTGTATGGGACCTTTTACCACATCCATTGGATATTATAAATTTTATTACCGGGGAATGGCCGTCTGAGTTTGGGATTACAGGTAGAGCATACCGTAGAGACGAACTTAATGAAGTTGCGTTTGTTCAAGCGGATTTTAACGATAAATTCTTTGCAAATATAGCGATTTCGTGGCTTCAGCCGATAAGGAGGAGGACAATGGAAATTGTAGGCTCAAAGCGTTCTGCTATTGTGGACTGCGTGGGTCAAGAAATAGAGGCTTATGATGAGGATGGGAGTAAAGATAGGATAGAGATTGTTTCTAACAATACTATACGAGATGAAGCTCTTAATTTCTTGAATGCAATAAGAACAGGCAAGAATATGTTTAATTCTGCAATAGTGGGTGCGAGATGCGTAGAGATGATTGAGAGAGTGATTGAGCAGCAAAGGGATTGAGTAGCACCGCTTGGGTAATTAAAAGTGGTGAAAATGGAGGAAATAACAAGCATGGATGGAGATGTCATCTAACAAAAATGAAACGAGAGCAAAGATACTCAATTATAGAAGACGCAGAAATTGGAGAAAATGCGACAATTTACGACCAGGTGAATTTATATAAGTGCAAAATAGGAGAAGGGACAAAGATAGACGCATTCGTGTATATTGAGGAAAGGGTGGAAATAGGGAAGAACTGTAAGATAAGACCATTTGCTTTTATTCCTTCTGGTGTGAGAATTGGAAACAATGTATTTATTAGTCCCGGCGTAGTTTTTACGAATGATAAATATCCCAAAGCGAAGGGAGAGTGGGAGTTGAAAGAAACAATAGTTGAGGATGAGGTATCCATAGGTGCTGGTGCAGTGATTTTACCTGGTATCAGGATAGGAAGAGGTGCAATGGTAGGCGCGGGAGCAGTGGTGACGAAGGATGTACCAGGTAATGCGGTGGTGATGGGAAATCCAGCGAAAGTAATTGGTGAAAGAGAATGGGCAAAACCAGAGTAATCATACGAATGGATGATGTTACGCAATTGAACTTCTTCGAACTAAGTGACTGGTTTATTACAAATTGGCCTGAAATACCGGTATGTTGTTTTTTATGGAGAACGCACGAATGGAATGAGATAGGGTGGGAGAGAGCAAAAGAGATGATAGAGGAGTATAACTGGGAAATAGGAGGGCATACTCGCTCTCATCCTTATCTCACGTTATTAAGAACAGATGAAATCACGCAAGAAATTATGGGAAATATTAGGGATATTGAAAAGGGGTTAGAAAATGTTGGACTTGACTACAAAGTTAGTAGCTTTGCTTATCCCTTCGGCGATTTTGACGAAAGGGTAAAAGAAGTATTAAAAAGCTTGAATATACCGGTGGGTCTTACTTATCCTGATGGTTTTCCTTATAAATCATTACTACATGAAGCTAATATTAATTCACTTGAAATTGGCATAACCACGGATTGGAAACCTCTACCGGTGCTGAATAACAGGTTTGATAAACTGCATAAAACTAATGGTATTTATTGCTTATGTTTGCACACTCGTAAGTGGAGATATGGATTAATCAAGGATGTTAGATGGTTTTTAAGAGGAAGGAAAATGATAAGGGAGTTTATATTTATATTTTACAAATTATTTAGGTCACAGTCACAAAATGGATGGAAAACTTTAGATGCGCATATAAATTATATTAAAGGATTTAGCGACATAGAATTTTTAACTTTTAGGGATTTACTAGGTGGTGGTCAATCCAGAAACAAATTTTTAAGAGATGTTTTGAGATGAAAAAACTAAACCTTGGGTGTGGGAAGGATTATAGGGAATACTGCGTAAATGTGGATGGATCTGATAACGTAAAGAAAGATGTAAAGCACGATTTAAACGATTTTCCTTACCCTTTTGATACTGATGAGTTTGATGTCGTATATTGCATAGACGTGATTGAACACCTGGAAAAGCCGGCGAAAATAATGGAAGAGATACATAGAATCTGCAAAAATAGAGCAAGAGTAATCATCAGATCTCCTCATTTTAGCTCTCAAGTCGCATATTCTGATTTACAGCATGTAAATTGTTTTTCTGTCCAAGTTTTCAATGACTATACAGGAGAGAGCGAATATAGCTTTGAGACTAACATAGTTTTCAATGTTTTAAGGAATAAAATTTTATTTCTAAAAGGCTATAAATATTTCTGGAATTATCTCGTTGAACGTTTAGTAAAGATATCAAATTTCACAAAGAACGCATACGAAACAACTTTTTTGTATAGTCTATTTCCTGCTCAAAATGTATATTTCGAACTGGAGGTGATAAAATGAAAGTAATTCACTGGAATACTTCTAAGGAAAGACAGCAAATGTCGGGTGTGAAGAACTATGAAGATAATTTGTTCGAAAATTTGAAAAATATAGATGGAAATTTAGAAATAGAGCGAATACAAAGAAGTGAAAGCAAGATATTTGGAAGTATGCCCTTCTCATGGCTTTTCAGATATAAATGCAAAGAAGCAGATATCGTGCATGCAACTTTTCATGTGATTGCTCCAGCTATTTATTTTAGGAGACCAAAAAAATTTGTTATTACTGTACTCGATTTAGCTCCATTAATAGATCCTTCTTCTTTACGGGATTTCTCTTTAAAGTTGCAGTGGAAATTCACACCAAAGGTATTAAAAAACGCAGATAGGATAATAGCAATATCTCAGTTTACAAAGGATGAAATAATCAGGTTGCTGGGTATAGAAGAAAATAAAATAGATGTAGTGTACTTAGGAGTAGATCATTCAATATACAAGCCTATAGATAAGATCAAATGTAAAGAAAAAGTTGGGTTATGTACAGAGGATAAACATATTTTAATCGCGTCCGCTGGTTACGAGCGAAAAAGATTGGATTTAGCAAAAGAGATATTTAAAGGAATAACAAATAGTAGAGATGACGTGAAAATGATAAAAACAGGATACGATGAAGGACTAAAGGGGACTAGCATAAATATGGGGTACATCGCGGAAGAAGATATGCCATATCTCTTCAATGCTGCTGATGTGTATATGCACACTGCAGAATATGAAGGTTTTGGATTGCCTATATTAGAGGCAATGGCATGCGGCGTTCCTGTTGTGGTGAGTGATAGGGCAAGTATACCAGAGGTTGTTGGTGACTATGGTAATATGGTAGATCTGGATTCGGATGACTGTGTAGAACAATTCGTAGAGAAGATATTATCAAGTATTGAAAAGGGGAAAGATGAAAAAGCCGTAGAAGAAAGCAAAGAATTTTCGTGGGAGAAAACGGCAAAAGAGACCTTTAAAGTTTATGAGGAGGTAATGAAATGAAAAGAGCATTGATAACGGGAATAAGTGGATTTGTAGGGTCGCATTTAGCAGAGTTTCTGTTAAATAAAGGAATGGAAGTTCATGGAACAATAAGATGGAGAAGTAAACTGGATAACATAATCCACATTAAAGATAAACTAAAATTGGTAGACGCAGATATGAGGGATGGGTACTCTCTTTTGAGGGCAATCGAAGAATCATCGCCGGATTACATTTTCCACCTAGCGTCTCAAAGTTTTGTTCCGATGTCATGGAGAGCACCTGCGGACACAATGGAAACGAATGCAGTTGGAGCGATACATCTATTCGAAGCGATTAGACAATCGAATTGTGATCCAGTAATACAAATCGCAGGGAGTTCAGAAGAATATGGGATGGCCTATCCCGACGAAACGCCGATTAAAGAGACGAATCCATTGAGACCTTTATCACCGTATGGTGTTTCAAAAGTTACAGCAGATATGTTGGGTTGTCAATATCATAGGTCTTATGGATTGAAAATCATTGTAACAAGAGCGTTTAATCACACAGGACCGAGAAGAGGAGACGTTTTCGTTACATCTAACTTCTCAAAGCAGATAGTAGAGATTGAAAAAGGGGTAAAGGAAGCCGTTATGTATGTGGGCAATCTGAATGCTAAAAGGGATTTTTCGGATGTTAGAGACATTGTAAGAGCATATTGGCTTGCAGTTACTAAATGTGGATATGGTGAAGTTTATAATATTTGCTCAGAAAAAGCGAGAACAATTCAGTCTGTTTTAGATTTATTACTTGGTATGACTGATAAGGAGATAGGAATAAAACAAGACCCTACAAGAATGAGACCGTCTGATGTTGAGATATTACAGGGTGATTGCTCTAAATTTAGGGCGAAGACAAGATGGAAAGCGGAGATTCCATTTGAGAAGACGATGGAGGATTTATTGGATTGGTGGAGAAATAACGTGCAGGTTCAGAAATCTCAACCGCTTCCACCATAGACCCAGCATCTACTAAATCAGCAGGTATTAAATTCACGTGCTCAAAGATGTCCAAATACTGGAGTCGCCAGAAGTTAGGTGTTGAGAGCCGGCGGTATGTGCCATAGACCTTATATCCTTCTCCAATAAAAACTTCGCTAGATATGCTCCATCTTGTCCGGTTATGCCAGTTATTAATGCGTTCTTCATTTTTGCC
This sequence comes from Methanomicrobia archaeon LH_S13, assembly GCA_023659785.1. Classification (GTDB taxonomy): domain Archaea; phylum Halobacteriota; class Syntropharchaeia; order Alkanophagales; family Methanospirareceae; genus JAGXOR01. Next base: position 5,391 of record JAGXOR010000011.1, on the reverse strand, counting down.
TCTATATCCTTTATTTATATAAACTAACTTCGCTTTAAGATATATAAAATAATAGGGAAGATTAAAATAAAATTGATGAAAATGATTATAGCATTTATTGGCAATAACGGAACAGGAAAAACAACAATTGAAAAGGAAATGGAAATGTCATGGTTAGGAAAAATGGGAACAAATGCAGTAAAAGCCAGAGAGGAAAACATTTTTGAACTAATAGAAAAAGGAAGTAAAAGAGGAAATAAAGCAAAATTACTCAGTCTTGGATGTGCCAATGGGAACGAGACTTTAACGGCATCCAGAGAAATAGGTGGAGAAGTGGAAATATATGGAATTGATATAAGCAGGAAATTCTTGAAGGAAGCACAGGACAGAGGGATAAACACAATTTTATATGATCTGAATAAGAAGTTTCCATTGAAGACCGACTCATTTGATGTTATCGTTTCAGATCAAGTAATTGAACATTTAACAAATGTAGAAAACTTCATAAAAGAAGCATATAGGGTATTAAAACCTGGTGGATATGCTATTATATCAACAGAGAATTTATCAAGTTGGAACAATTTGTTTGCATTGCTATTTGGCTATGGACCACCTCCTATGCATTATTCGGATGAAAAGATTATAAGTGGAATACCATTGTTATCCCCTAATTATGGCAAGGAGCCTACACATGATTATCCCCCACATGTTAAACTATTTACTTACCATGTCTTAAAAGAGCTGTTTAAGACTCATGGGTTCCAGATTGAAAAAATAACAGGGGGAGGATATTATCCAGTTCCTAAATTTTTAATGAGAACAATGTCAAAAATTGATCCCAAGCATTCTCCTTATATAACGATAAAAGTTAGAAAACCAAGAAGAAATAGCAGGTAAAGAAATGATAATCGCATTTATTGGCAATAACGGAACAGGAAAGACAACAATTGCAAAGGAAATGGAAAAGAGATTGAGGGCAATTGGTATTGATGCAAGGTATAAAAAAGAATTTGACCATTTTCTACTCAAATATGCTCACAAAATATATAGCCCATATAAAGGTAAAAACTACAGCCCTTTCCCCGGGACAACCCATGATGCGGAAGAAACAAGACAACTGAGTACAACTGGAAAAGAAGGAGAAAGAAAAGAAAACGAAAGAGGCAATGGGATAATTTTAAAATTATGGACTTCTATTCGACCCACCGTTTGGCCCGTATTAGTCTGGATAGATTGTTTGTCGGAATGGATTTTTTATAAAATTGCAATGAAAAATAAAGTCGTCTTATTAGACCGATACGCCTACGATCATCTCGTAAGCTGGGAAAGACATGGTTGGTCAAATAAATTAGTAAGATTTATGTATATGCATTTTCCAAAACCCGACCTGGCTTTTGTTCTTGATGCTTTACCATCAGTTTGCTGGGATAGATTGCACCGAAGACCCGAAGAAAGGTCACGGTTAGAAGGGAACAAAGAAGAACAATTGCTTTCACTGCAGTATCAAAGAAATAGATACCTGAAATTAGTAGATGAGTTGGATTTAAAACTTATTAATACAGAGAAATATGGCTTAGATGACAGCTTGAATGAGATCTTCAGCGATCTTAGAAAATACCATTTTGAAAAGGACAAAATTATTGACGAGGATAAGGTTTTAACTTTGGTTTCTTATCCACATTTTAATCCACACGTGGTTGAAGATTTAGGTTTTAACTTTGAGTGGAAATCCTTAGATTGGAATTATATAATAGATTTAGCAGTTAAGAACAATGTTGAATTATTACTCTGCAATAATTTAATGAAGTACTACAAAAACGAATTGCCTGAAAATGTAATAACGAAATTAGAGAAAACAATAGAGATATGCAGAAATAAACAGGAGAAAATATCAGAAAGTTTAAAACTTGTGCATTCTGCTTTTGAAAAGAGATCAATCGAATACGTTATTTTCAAATCATTGCCGCCTTTTGAATTCACACCTGTGGATGTAGACATGCTTGTGAAAGGAAAAGATTTTGAAGAAGCAAGCAAAATACTTAAAGAAAAGGAGGTAACAGACATTGTGGATTTATATTATACTGATCCTGAGTCTGAGGTGTTAACAAAACCTTCCTGGAACGGGAGAACCATTGAAGAAGGGCCAATTCTGAGAAGGAGAAGAAAGAGGAAAGTGAAATCAGGAGATAATGAGGTTGAGGTTTTTGTGCCTTCTCCTGAGGATGAGATTGTTATTCTTTCTGCTCATTCATTGTTTCAGCATCAATACAGCACATTAGGTGAGTTGTTATACGTAATGGAACTGATTAAAAATAACAATATTGATTTTGATTACATCGATTCTCAAACAAAGGACTGGAATGATTCTTTTAAATTCCTCTTATCTACCTTAGTACAAAGATATTTTCTTTTTTTTAATAAATGTTTAGTAGTTAGTGACATGGGATATGTCAGTGTAAACTTAAAGCCGGTTCGCATACACCCACTGCGTTATGGGGATAGTGTAAGGGACCTCGTAGATAATGTACTTGTACGAATACGTTACAGAAAAAAAGGGGAATTACCTTATAATATGAATTGGGTTAGGCAAAACTCGGAGGGTATACAATGATATTAAACAACGAACAGCAATCTCGCATTTCTGATTACCACTCTCTTATGCCACCACTTTCTTCGGGGAGCAAAGTATTAGACGTAGGGCTTAAAAATGGCTATGTTAGTAAATTCTTAAAAAACCAATATGATTGCTAATGTTGGGGAATTGACATAAAGAGGCCAGAATCATTTGAATGGATAAAAGAGTTTAAGCGGTATAATATAAGTTTCGTATTCGATGATGTAGCAAAGAATAGATATTTGCCATTTCCACCAAATTATTTTGATGTAGTTCTCTTTTGCGAGATTTTAGAGCATTTGATTACATCTCATCCACCTTATTCTCTTTTTAAGGAAATGAATCGTGTTTTAAAAAACACGGGATATTTAGTCTTAAGCACTCCTAATATTGCTGAACTTGCAAACAGAGTGAATCTTCTAATTGGTAAAAATCCCGTCTCGCGGCCTCAAGATGAGAGCGAGTTTTATGCCGGGCATTATAGAGAATATACGTTTAAAGAGCTTCTCTATTTATTGAATGAGACAGGTTTTGAGGTTAAAAAAGTTAGAATGAAAAATTATGTCGGGCCGTGCTTAAAGCAAAAACGGATATTACCAAAAATATATTGTATTTTCCTAAAAATAAGTCCAAGTTCCTTCAGAACAACAATTCAAATATCCGCAAAGAAAAAGATGTAATTGGGCTATAATTATAAGAATCTTTGTATGATTTTCGGGTGCATTACGCGTTTCTTATAGTTAGGTATACCTAATCTTCTCCATATATTGGAGGAACAAATTCTGAAAAGTTCCGTTGTACTTAGCACATCTTAATCTTAGAGCGAGCATCTGATTTGCCTTTTCGACATACCACCATGCACCTGATCTCTTCAATCGGACATGACAAATAGTCTTGTTAGAAGATTCAATTCCTCCACTCCCCACGGGATATCCCCCTTTTCGATAAAACTGGTAATCCACTCTATCCCTGTTCTCTTCCAAGTAGCCTATAAGACTGTCTATTTCGCTATTTGCTTCCGCACTCCTCGGTTTCATCCGTTCTAACCCCATATCACGCCGCTCGCCTCTCCAGAGAACAATCTTGCGAGAGTTGCCTCAATCCATTCCTGCGCCCTCTCCGGGTCATGCCCATATTGCACCTCGGCAAGCTTATTAAGATGCTCATTCAGGTGATAATAATCCAGAACTTCCACTACTTTCAGATAAAGCTCCTTTGCCGCTTTCCAGATCCATCTGGCTCCATCAGCTATTACACACAGCCGGACTTCCTCTTCTGGAATCAATCCTGCTTCTTTTACCTTCTTGAGACTCTATTTCAACTCTTTATTGCTCTGAACCTGATGCCAGCTCAGAATATGCTCTATCCTGTCGCCATCCACGAGATAAAACCTGAACCCTTTTGCTTCCTTCCACTCGCTTTCCCAGTTAGCCCTCTTTGCTCTCTCTTTCTTCCTGCCTCTTCTCTTTCCTTTTGCGCTCTCAGGTCGCGTTGGCACATGGGCTCCGTCCGTCGCTAACACCATGATTGGTCTCCACTTCTTTCCTCCTCCCACCTCCCAGATCTTTCGTTTAACCTCTTCAACAGGAGGAGCAACGTCAAGAACATCTACATCCGCACATATATCCCCAACTACCTCGTACATCGTGTGATTACTCATTGACAACCCTGTTAGCTCTTTAAACTCTTCTTCGACCTTCTCATACGGAATCTCCGCTGCTAAACTTGCCCCAGCCTTCTGAATATCCCACTGTTTCTTACGCCCCGAAAGGTTTAACGCCTCGTCTAAGGGATAGAAACCCTCTGAACAATTCTTACACCAAAAGTATGGACGTTTCAGTTTTACAGGACCGCTTATCATCTCAACCGTTCGTTCAACTTCATCCCTCGATCTCAATTCCCGTCCACACTTGAGACAGACAGCTTTTTTTGCTCCAGCTCTTTAGAATGCAGCTTATCCACCAGAGATTCCGCTATCATTCCTGTCAACTCTTGACGCATCTCGAAAATTCCCCCTACTATCTCTTCCAGTTTCCCTTATTTCCCTATCATTTCCTCCTCTAGCATGTTTAGCCAGACATCAAACTGTTCGTGAAGCCGCTCCCGCACTCCTTCATTTATCTTCAGCCCAGAGAAATCATCCCATGGAGTATGGATACTTGCACTTATCATCCTTTTTTACCACATGGGATGAATATACAAACCTTCAAATATGCTTATTTTCCACTCCAAACTATCAAACCTATAACCTTTTTATAGACTTATTCTTAACTACTAAATTATGATCTCTGCTCATGGTGGAAAAGTAATAGACAAAACTCTATCTCCTCAAGAAAAGAGGGATATTTTAGAGAATATTGATAGTTTTAAAAAAATAAAGTTGGATATAGAACAGGTTAAGGATGTAAAAAATATTGCCTATGGGGTTTACTCTCCCCTGACTGGTTTCCTAAAAGAAGATGATTTTAATAGAGTGGTTTCTGAGATGCAACTCACCAATGGAGTGATTTGGCCCATCCCAATCGTCTTGGATATTTCAGCAGAAGATTATAAAAGAATTAAAAATGAAAAAGAAGTTCTTTTAATAGATGGAAAAAAACCAGTTGCTCACTTAGAAAATATCCAAATTTTTCCTTATGATAAAGATTTTTTGGCTAAGAATATGTTTGGTACTAAAGATAAAGATCATCCAGGGGTCAGTGAGGTTTATAAGATGGGTAAATTTTTGATAGGAGGGGAAGTTAAACTTCTGGATGATTCTCGAGAACCTTTTCCAGAGTATAATTTTACCCCTCAAC
>JAGXOR010000119.1 GCA_023659785.1 Methanomicrobia archaeon LH_S13 | reverse complement strand
GGGGGATAAGACAGAGTTTATTTTACAAGAAAGGGTTGAGGGTATTCCATTGTCCACTGAGGGTTGGTTTGTAAATGGGCAACTGGTACCGGGGAGTTTGAATTCCACTTTTGAGCTCAAACGTTTTATGGAAGGTGGAAAATCAGTTCAGACGGGTGCCATGGGGTCGTTAACATGGTTTTGGAAACAGTCCGAGCCCACCAGTTATAAATTGGGCATTAAGAAATTAGAAGGGTTTTTGAAAAAGTTCAACTATTCCGCCCCTTTGGATTTGAACATGATTATTGATGACAAAGGGCAGGCCTGGTTGTTAGAGGCCACTACCAGAATTGGGTATGACGCTTTTTACGGTTTAATGCGGGCTATGGATTACCCATTGGGGAAATTCTTTAGTCAATTAGCAGATGGGGAAAAACCACAATTGAAACCATCTTATGACTGGACGGGGGCTGTGAGGTTGTCAATCCCCCCCTACCCTCACAGTGAAAAGGTGGATGAGGGTATTCCCGTGCTGGGTAATTACACTATGAAGGATTTTAAGCCATTGGATGTGAAGTTTGAAGAGGGTAAAATGCTGTCTGCTGGCACGGACGGGGTGATTGGAGAGATGACTGGGAAAGCTTCTAAGATAAAGGCATTGGGTGATAAGATTTATTCTGCCATTGATAAGATGAGAGTCCCCGATTTACAGTATCGGCAGGATATATTTGCCGTGGCTGATAGGAAAGTGGAGCAATTGAAAACCCATGGTGCATTCTGATAACTAATAATGGGTTTAGGCTAAGGACAAAGTATGGCAAATTTACACATTGAACTTGAAGAGTTTGAAAAAATGGAGACGGACGATAAACTTAACACTTTGTACAAGGCTGTTGTCCATTACCAAGGAGGGGCGGAGAAACGGCTAGAAAAATTGGAAAACGGAAAATTCATCGATAAACTGTGGGCTGGCGGCGGCGGAGTAGTTGGCGGTGTGCTGGTTAGCTTTTGGTACAAAATCATGGGAGGAGGATAATTTATGGGTGTTTTAACAGCACTACCGGGAATTGGTAAAATAGTTGATAAAGGCTTGGATGTTGTCGATCAATTTGTGACGGATAAGGACCAAGCGAGGAAATTAAAAAATGATATTAAAAAGCAGATAGAGACGCAGACACATGAGGAGGATATTGCCGAGCTGAAAGCCCAAACCTCACTTGTAAAAGGGGAAGTAAAGGGAGAAAGTTGGCTACAACGTAACTGGCGACCTATGCTGATGATGGTAGTCATTTTGATTATAGCCAACAACTATATCCTTGTGCCTTATTTGGGTGCCATCTTTCCGAACTGTATACATGTTTTGGATTTACCATCTGGTCTTTGGGCACTATTAAATGTTGGAGTGGGTGGATATGTTGGTGGACGAAGTGTGGAAAAAATTAAAGATAAAAATTAACAAATTAAGGAGGAACTAAAATGCCAAAAGTCACAGCAGCTATAGAAGCAGAGAATAATTTTACATCCGGTCTTCTGGCAATGTACGCAAACGCTGGTTATCTGAAAATGTCAACATTGAGCTCTGGATATTTGAATTTATCAATATCCGGTTCGTTTGATGCCACCGTAACTTTGCAGCGACAATTTGGAGATGACAGTGGATGGTTTGACGTGTCAAGCTTTACAGCCCCGATTGAAAAAAGTCTTAACGATTATGAAGAGGATGTAATGTATCGTGTGGGTGTCAAGACTGGAGACTATGTTTCAGGGACTGTTAATGTGAGATTAAGCAAATAAGGAGAATGAAAAATGGCTTGGTTGTCAGATTATCAATACAGAAAAAAATTTTCATTATCCCGAGGAGATGGGAGTGTTAGTAATTATCAACGGAAACTGATTGTCCATTCGGGCAGTGGTTTAGCGTTTGGCAATGAAATGTGTCTTGAAAGCGGGGCTCAGAATTGGCCGAATGATGTTCGTTTTACCGCTTCCGATGGTGAAACGCTGTTGGGTCATTGGCTTGAAACTTCAGATGCCAATTCTGCTATGATTTGGATAAACTTTGATAGTATTGGAATTTCAAAGACCCATTTCTTCTGCTATTTTGGAAAACCCGATGCCACATCAGCATCCAGCATACCAGATACTTTCATTAGGGAAATAACAGGAGTTCAGGGAAGTTGGCATTTAGATGATAAACTTGACCCTACGGCGGATACCTCTGGGAATGATAACAGTGGAGATTTGGTTAACGGCCCTACTTGGACAACGGGGAAGTTTAATAATGCTGTGGATTTTGATGGGATAGACGATTATGTGGACTTAGGAACGGGACTTAATGATTTAATAAGCACCGATGTAACAGTGGAAGCATGGGTTAAAGCTTCAACTTTTTCTTCCAGTGCTTCTCAAGGGATTGTTACTGAAGACTATGCCCCAAGTACTAATAATGTTGTAATTAAATTATGTTATGACGATACCGTTCCTGCGTGGGTTACAGGTGTTCACGATGGTGTTTGGCACAAAGCCCAAGGAGGAAGTCCAGCTACTGGAAGCTGGTTTCATCTTGTAGGAACCTACGACGGAGCGACACTTATTTTATATGAAAATAAAATTCAAGTTGATAGTCTTAGTTTTACTGATGGTCTTCCGGTCGGTGACGAAATTTGGACAATCGGTAGGAGACATGACAACTTTGATGTTGCGGCCAGTTACTGGCATGGTATAATTGACGAAGTTTGTGTTTATAGTCAAGCCTTGACGTCGGCAGAAATTTCAGATTTATACAACAATTATGGCTACACAACCCTAAATTACACAGGTAGCACCTTAGTCCGTAACCTTGCTGACCCGGAACCGGATTGGGGTAATTGGAAAGAGGCAGAAATTTTATCAACCATTACCCCAATTCAAAAACCCATTATAAAAGACATTGTTCATTAAATTTGGTAAATAAAAGTTTATTCACAAAAGTGTTTATAATTATCAATAAACCCTGCTACAGTCCCATTGCCCTGTGAAGTGTTGTAATGCTTTTTCCAATAATGAGCCAACCCATATACATCATCAGGCATTGGAAAAGCCTCGGGGACACGTAAATAATGGATTCGGCACATTACAGTTTGATAAAGCAAATTCCCTCTTAAAGCTAAACTGTGGGGTAAATTTGTTAGAGGTCGCCCTGTCATTCCAGAGCTATTGCACACTCGGTCTTTCAATTCGGGTCTATACTTTAAAAAATTTATCCAAATATCTCTTTCCGTTCTTGCTTCCATTTGATATACACCCTGAGCTGGGCCGTCAATCTGTCGCAGATAAGTTCCAAAGTATGATTCCTGGGCGGCTGTTCCCAGCAATAAATTAACTGCTGATGGGCTGTGCAGTTTTAAGTTTTTTAGTGTTTCGCTAATGAGAGTACGAAATTGTTTTTGGTTGAATGACATAAGAACTTCCTTTAAAAATTGGGTTTATCAAAGCTATAATATTAGACAATTGATTTTCCGATAATGGTATAGCCCTGCTCAAAGTTTAAAATTTAATATTGCCGCTTTGAACAGGACTATGTTTGATTTTTGATTTCAGAACTCTATTTTGTCTATAAATTCTTCCATTCCCTTTATGATTTTATCCGCCTGCTCTCTGTCCGAAGCCTTTTCCTCCTCTGACAGACAATTATAAGGGATGTTTATCTGCTTCTTCCATCTCTTAGTTTCTATTGCTGGGATTATTAATGTCTCAGTGTCCGTTAAATCAACCGCATGGCAGCGGGATAATAAGTATTGCATCCAGTGTGTCCACTGTTGATGGCACTGGTCGGCAATCGCCTCTTTTAATTTTTCGTTTTCCATTTTTATCCCCATTTTCATAACCTCACTTTTGGATTTTGAATTTTGTCAAGAGACTCAGCGATCCTCTCTAAACTCTTAGCAATCCTCTCCAACTTACCCAAATAGGCAGCCTTATTCAACCGCCAATCTGGCTCTGGGCAGCGAACATTATTACCACAACGTAGCCCTTCTTGTTTAGTCATTTTTCTCTCTTTCAAGTTTAGAATTAGTCTTCTTATCTTTTCTTCCAAGGTTCCCATTCAGAAAATTATCCTCGAGCGTAACTATAGCAAAGCAAGCAATGATCAATATTAGAAAGGCAAAGCCAGCTGCAATCAGTTTTCCAAGCAAAAGTATCATTGCGTTAATCCCCCCTTTTATTATTAAGTATAGAC
>JAGXOR010000118.1 GCA_023659785.1 Methanomicrobia archaeon LH_S13 | reverse complement strand
AATAAATAATTTGCGTACGAATTTTTTACCTGGAGCAAAAACTATAAACCTAACTACCATTTACTCAAACACATGAAATGGCTGAATAGAATTTTTGGCAAGCACGAAATACCGTCCACAGTCGCCTTCAATGAAATAGATGTGTGGCTGGACGTAGCATCAAAATCGCTATTTCGCGGTCTGAGTTCAAATGCCGAACAATTATATAAAGAGATAAGAGATATACGTGAGAGACTCGAGCAACACACCTCCGAACTTCAGGACGCCGAACCCGATGAGAACATGCCCGCGCAGATCGCAAAAGTAGGATTGACGAGCCGAGATAAACTGGTAAAACATCTCCGTTCGGTAACTGAAAAAATTTCGATTCCGAGCCAAACCGATTATAAAACGGTTTTATCGTTTTATAGAATAACTGCACCCAGCATAGCTTTTGTTTTTGATAAATCATCGAAGACCCTCTTCCACGTTCGGTCACTCTTTTCAGATGAGGTTAAGGAAGTTGTCTCGGACCTTAAACAATTGAGAACCGCGCTCGACCAACTTATCACACCCATAAAGAGAAAAGAGAGACAGATTATGAATTTAGAACGTGTACCAGAGATAGTAAAGGAGATAAAAGAGCTGAAATCAAGGATAGAAAAGGAAAAAGAGAAAGTTTGCGAGAAAGAAGAAGAATGTTCTGCACTCAAAATGAGAATCGAAACAGAAGGGAAAAGATTGAGCGCGATTGAAGAAGAGGAGGAATGGATGCGGTTCAAAGAGCTCGAAACAGAATTATCTTCATTAAAAGAGGAATTAAACGCACTTGAATCTGATGTCGGCAAATTGTTCTCTCCAATTAACAAAGCACTCAGTCTATTGAAGAAGCAGGATGAGTCCGGGCGGCATACACTTACTCCTGAAGTGCGAAAAGCGATTGCTTCTATCCTGTCTTCTCCAATTCAAGTGCTCGATGAGGATATAAACAAATTTCTACGCTCTATAGCGAATACAATCGAAGAAGATGCGTCTATTTTAAAGGATCGAAAACGAGACGGGACACTGAAATGGATAAAACATCTGTTAAATAGCGACCTGTCCTCTATAAAGGGAAAACATGATGGGTTGCAATCAAGAATTGAAGAGAACAAAGGTAAGCTTTCGGAGCTGACAATACTCAAAGATAGAAAAGAGATAGAACAATCAATTGTTTCGGCTAAAGGACAACTCACGCGATTACTGGACACGATAGACCAAGCAAAAAGACATATAGTTTCGTTGGAAGGACAACTCAGAGGAAAAGAGCAGCTTCTGTTAGGGGCTTTGGAAGGGATTGCAGATAAGAAAATTGATGTCGAATTCGAGTTCGGAACGTGACTTTGATATTTTTATAATCGCAGTTTAAGATAGCATTACAAACACGATGAACGAAGCGAGAAAAGGACAAGGGATGAGCATTGCTCTGTGTGTAGGAATGGGTGTTTTTATCCTGCTTACGGCACTGATAGCATTAATGCTGGCAACGCCATTTGAAGCTTCCGACCTAAAGGCATTTGAAAATCCTGATGATCCACTCAATCCAATTTTCTTTTTTATCCTTGTCATAGGCTTCACCGCAGTTATTCTCATCGTGCTTAGATTTGGAGGGAAAATGCCTGTTCATTTCGTGATGCTCGCAGCGGTGGTTGTGACGATATATTATGTAATGGATAGTCTCATATTATATTACTCTTCGACTGTTACTCATCTTCTTATCGTTTCAGTGTTCGGTTTAGGATTGAATATCGGAGCTTTGGTCATCACCTTTATCCTTGCTCTTTTATTATATAAATATCCAGAATGGTATGTCCTTGATGCAATAGGATTGGTAATAGGTGGAGGGACGGTGGCGATATTTGGTATCTCGCTTAGCATACTTCCAGTTCTGCTATTAATGGTAGTATTAGCGGTGTACGACGCAATTGCGGTTTACAAGACAAAGCACATGGTGTCCTTGGCAGAATCTATTGTTGATTTGCGAATACCTGTTCTTTTTGTCCTACCAAGGAAGCGGAGTTTCTCTTTACTGCGAGAAAAAGGCCAGGGCAAGGATAACGATAAAAGCGAGAAGGAAGAAGCATTTTACATGGGGCTTGGTGACGCGATTATACCTTCTATGCTGGTCGTGTCTGCGAATTGTATGCGTATTCCTGCATTTACTCACTATTTGGGACTGATAAACGCACCGGCTTTGGGTGCGCTAATAGGAACTCTGGCGGGTTATGCGGTGCTGAGTAGAATTGCAGGTAGAGGAAAACCGCATGCAGGGTTGCCTTTTCTTAATTCGGGCGCTATCATTGGATTCATGATTGCGTATATTTTAGCCTGTTAGAATTGTATCTCAAACCATGAGTTCGTACTAAACAGTTATCTATTTATGTGATAAAAAACATATAATATCCAGTAATACTAATGCTAAAAATAAAAATATGTCCCGAATGTGGGTCTAAAAACATAGTAACAGATACTAAGCATGCGGAACTTTACTGTGCCGATTGCGGGGTGGTAATAGCAGAGAATCTCGTGGACCTTGGACCCGAATGGCGTGCGTATGACTCCGAACAAGCTTCTAAAAGGGTAAGAACCGGCCCTCCTATGAGTTATAGAATACATGATAAAGGATTGAGCACACCTATGCCAAAATTGGTTACGCGAACGAGAAGTTTACAGTGGACAAGCATGGATAGCAGTGAAAAAACTCTCGCCTACGCACTTGTTGAGATAGATAGAATGGCATGTGCACTAAAGCTGTCGAAGGATGTCACGGAGGCAACTTCAGTGTTATACCGGAAAGCTGCGAAGCAAAAATTGATTAAAGGAAGAAGTATAGAAGAATTAGTCTCAGCGATGCTGTACATCACTTGCAGGCAATACGCAGTTCCACGAACACTGAAAGAGATCGCAGAGGTGTCAAAAATGCCTTTGAGGAAAATAAGAAAGTCGTATCTTTCCCTTTTAAGAAAAATGGAGATAAAACTTGCACCTGCTGAACCCGAGTGCTACATCCCTCGTTTCTGTTCCGAGCTGGAATTAAGTAATGGAATAAGGGAAAAGGCAATAGAAATAGTGAAAGAGGGCAAGGAAACGATAGCAGCAAAGGGGTGGGCACCCGCAGGCACGGCAGCGGCGGCAATATACCTCGCCATGACTTTACGTGGTGAGGTTGGGTCCCAGGAGGTGAAGGAAATAGCCAAAGTTGCTGGTACAACTCCTATTACACTTGGGAACAGGTATAAGGAATTGAAGAAGGGGAAAAGTCAAAATGATATTAGGAACACGCGGCAGTGAACTCGCGGTATTGCAGTCAGAGAAGGTATGTGAGCGGTTGAAAGCTTTAGGGTATGAACCCAAGATAAAGACGGTACGGAGTTTAGGCGACGTCATGACGGACAGGGGCTTGTATGAAATGCCGGAGAGGGGCATTTTTGTTAAAAAGCTCGATATGCTTCTTTTGAACGGAGAAATAGACCTTGCCGTGCATTCAATGAAGGATATACCGCTGGAAAGAGATGAGAGGTTGGTGACTGCCGCAGTACTGCCCCGTGATTCTCCTTTTGACGTGCTGGTCTCGAATCATAAGCTGGACGACATGCCGGATGGTGCGGTGATCGGAACGTCAAGCGTGAGGCGGAAGTTTCAATTTCTGCATTTTATGGATGCGAAAGCCGTGAACGTAAAGATAAAGGACATACGAGGTAACGTGAACACGCGGATCAAAAAGTCGAAAAGTGGCGATTATGACGGTGTGCTGCTTGCAGAAGCGGGACTTGAACGGTTAAACATGGGAGTTGAATACGAGCGGCTTGATTGCGACCCTTTCGTGCCTTCGCCCAACCAGGGTATAATTGCGGTGGTCACGAGGAAAGATTCGGAGCTGGATGAGATTATAAGAAAGATAGACGATGCGGAAACGAGAACGGAGGCAGAAGTGGAGAACGAAGTATTAAAGGTAACGGGAGGTGGCTGTGCACTTCCGGTGGGCGTGCATGCGTCTTGCAATGCGGCATCGATTGGATTATCCGTTTATTCCGGTGTCTCACGTGAAGAGTACATACTTGAGAAGCGAGTTCTCGGTAAAGAGCGAAGTCTGGATGAAGCACGTGAGCTGGCTAAGAAATTAGCGATGAAGCGTGGATAGAGAAGGTTATGAGATTCAACCATTTTGTTTCAAACCTCTTCGTGTGATGCTATCAAT
>JAGXOR010000117.1 GCA_023659785.1 Methanomicrobia archaeon LH_S13 | reverse complement strand
AATACTATCAAATAATAGAAAAATGGACAAAAAGTTCATATTTTGTCATCATATGTTATCTTATAAGTTTTTTAGCACTGGTTTTCTTTTTGTGAAAAAGAAAAAGTGTTGAGATAGCACTATCAATATTATTTATGCAAGCGGAAGTTAATGGCTGGGTGAAGAAGGCATTTGAAACGAGTGTAGAAGACTTCTTAGCACTAATTGAGGAAGCAAAAGGAGTGTTGGATGAGGAGAAAGAGGGAAGAGAGGGGAGCGGCTTGGTTCGCATTTCTCCTCAAGCAGTGAGGAATGTAATAGTCGTAGGAGATATACATGGCGATATGGAAAGCTTTGTTCACATATTGAAAGACATCGAAGCTGTAAATGCCGACAGGATAGTTTTTCTTGGAGATTATGGAGATCGCGGCTCGGAAAGCGTTGAAGTTTACTATGTCCTTTTGAAATTAAAGGTTTCCGAGGATAAGAAAAAGAAAAAGGAGAAAAAAATAATAATGCTGAGGGGAAATCACGAAGGACCGCCGGACATGCCGGTTATGCCGCATGACCTGCCTTTTTCATTCACGAAGAAATATGGAGTGAGAGGGAAAGAGGTGTATGAAAAAATAAAGGAGCTCTGGGAGTATTTGCCGTATTGCGTTTTGGTGGAGGGTAGATACTTGATGTTGCATGGGGGGTTGCCCGTGAATGTGGCTTCTGTCGAGGATATTGCGTTTGCATACGAATCGCATCCTTCATCGAGTAACTTTGAGGAAATACTGTGGAGTGACCCGGTTGAAGGTAAAGGAGATTTTTACTCGTTGCGAGGAGCAGGTAGAATGTTTGGAGAAGACATAACAGAGAGGGTCTTAAGGGCTTTGGGAGTGAAAACGCTAATAAGAAGCCACGAACCTTGCGAGGGAGTGGAAGTAAGACAAAGAGGAAAAGTACTAACGCTGTTTTCAAGAAAAAGGTCACCCTATTTCAATACGCGGGCAGCGTATTTGGTTCTGGATGAAAACGCGTTAAAGGAAGCAAAAGACGCGGAAGAGCTGGCAAGAAGTGCTGCGAGAATATGGTAAAAATTACCGTAAAAAATCATCCAGAGTCTTGCTCCCATGCCTATCGTTTCTACCTTTGTGTTCCTCACTCCTTTTCTCGTCTATTATGTGTATTACGACGTGACCACACAGTTTAAGCGCATCCGCAATAAACCTGCGATGACATTGGGTGTAGAGAAGTTCAGCACACATAATCGCTATTCTTTTTGAAGTAGCGAGTTTTTCAGCATAAAACAAACCTTTTTTAAATTCTTCTGTTTCCATATACTTCTTGTAGCCTCCTTTTCGATAGCCACCGAGCTCTGTTACGTGATAATACTCTATGCCGCTCTGATTCAGACTTGCTTTTAGATTCTCCTGCTTGAAGTGCTTGTGTTTGGATGTAGGAAATCGTCTTACATCTACTATTGCTTCTATCCGGTATGCCTTGAGTAAGCTTAAAAACTCCTCGATGCTCCTGTTACTCGTCCCTATGGTCCATATTTTCAATTCTTTCAAACCTCATTAACTTATTTTTACATAAAAAAAATGATATATGATGTTTTTAGTAAACATAGATAATAAAAATGGTGGAGAAAGTTACTGAAGAAGGGAAAATATGGTATAATGGAAAGTTTGTAGATTGGAAGGAAGCGAAAGTGCACGTTCTCTCGCATGGTTTGCACTACGGGTCAGGTGTTTTCGAGGGAATAAGATGCTATGCCACGGAGAAAGGCTCGTTTATCTTCAGGCTAAAGGAACATGTGGATAGGATGTATCGGTCTGCGGAATTGTATAAGATGGAAATACCTTACTCAAAGGAAGAATTTAAAAATGCGATAAAAGAAACAGTTCGTATAAATGGACTCGATACGTGCTACATAAGACCAATCGCTTTCTATGGCTACCATCACTTAGGCGTGGACCCGGAAGGCTGTCCTGTGGCTTGCGTAATCGCGGCATGGCGCTGGGGCACTTATCTTGGCGAGGAGGCGTTAGAGAATGGGATAAGGTGCACTTTTTCATCATGGCGCAGAATAGACCCGAATACATTGCCTGTTACGGCAAAAGCTTCGGGGCATTATCTGAATTCGTTGTTAGCAGTGCAGGATGCGAAAGAAAAGGGATTTGACGAGGCGATAATGCTTGATACTAAAGGATATGTGGCAGAAGGTCCGGGTGAGAACATATTTGCCGTTAAAAATGCAACTCTATACACACCGGAATTGGAATCTTCCATTTTGCCGGGCATCACCAGGGATTCAGTAATTGAACTTGCACGGGATATTGGCTACGAGGTAATAGAGAAGCCCATGACGAAAGAGAAACTATTGACTGCAGATGAGGTCTTTTTCACGGGTACCGCAGCGGAGGTGTCGCCGATACGGGAGATAGATAATATAACGATAGGAGAAGGAAAAAGAGGTGCGGTGACAGTCGAGATACAAAAGAAGTTCTTTGATGTGGTGAATGCGAAAGAGGAGAGGTATATGAGGTGGCGGGAACCGGTGACAGACATTGAAAAAGAATAAAAAGTTTTAAAGAAAAGAGTTTAGTTCATAAAGATTCTCTATCCGCTTATGCTTATCACCCGCAGATTTCATTCCTACACATATAACAGCACAACCAGCGGATTTGCCAGCCATGAAATCGCTTTCTGTATCGCCCACAAGAATCACATTCTCGGGATTGGTTTTTAACTTCTCACACGCTTCTATCACCATCTCAGCATCAGGCTTCCCATTTTTCACGTCATCCCAGGTAACAATCACGTCAAAATAGTCGAATAGCTGGAAGTGCTCCAATATCTTGTAAACATTCTTTCTTGGTGTATTTGTAACTAACCCTACTTTGAGCTTATATTGCTCCCTTACACGGCTCAATACCTCTTTTACACCCGGGAATAGCTCTATAAACCCTATTGACTTCAGTTGCTCATTTATGCAATACTTTCCTGCTTCTTCATCCAGATTTAACGCATCTAAGTTATGTTTCAGGTCAGGCCCCCAGCATCTCTCCGTAAATTCTGCTCTGCTCATCTCTTGCTTCCTGTAAGCCCTTAACATTGTATTAAACGCGTGATACCAGCTCTCGAATGAGTTTATTAGTACGCCGTCAAGGTCAAACAAACTCGCCTCTATCTTCTTATTTCTTTTCATTGTATTGGTTATTATATATGCGTGTTCGGTTAAGTAATGCACTATTATAATAGCTTTTATGCTATATAAAAAAAAGTATCAATAGTTAGAATGTCAATCTCTTATCCGAACACGCATGCCCATGTTTTATTTTCTTTTTGAATTATGATATGACTACACGAACAAAGAGCTGCTAATTGAGGCGTAGAACTCCCGGCAGTCAAAGCTATATCGAGTTATTATCTTCACAATCTCATTGTATTTACGAATAAAAAGAACGATGAGTTCCATTTCGTTAACACAAAATATATTGGAGAAATAGAGGCAAAGAATATTAGAGGATTGCGGAGAATCACCGTTGGTAAAACCGGTAGGCTTAGAACTATGGCTGAGAGAGTATCAAAAATATATGCTCCCGATGGCATAGCTCTGTTGGCTCTAATGGCACAATGCGTTGAAGCATTCGATGTCAAAGCAGTTTCTGAAGCGTTTTATAAAACGTTTGTGGAAATATACAAGGACTTGAGAAATGCCATTCAGAAGGCGAATAGTCTAACTAATGAATTTGCAGATAATCTAACGCAGGAAATTACTAACCGTCTTCTATTTTTGTTTTTCATCCAGAAAAAGGGCTGGCTTAATGGCGAATATAGCTTTCTTTATGAGGGATTCAAAAGAAAAGTTGCAAAACAAAGAAGAAAGAGATTTACCAAGAGTTTCTCGTGCCACTCTTCAAGAAACTTTCTGATAACGATTTTTAGCAGATACTAGAAGTCATAATTTTGATAAGACGCTGCCTGTCGAGATGCAGGAGCGTGTAGAACCGGTCGTAAAGGAGAACTACATGCTGGATTTTCTTGAAATTTCTGATAGTATCAAAGAAAGAGTATCTTCCCATTCTCTTCTGAACCATGGTAATCTCGGATTCATCAATTTATATTTTTATCTGAGTAGCCAAGAAGACTCCCTCCGTAAGGGGGGGATGATTTGGCTCTTGTATTAACAAAAAACCGAAAAGCTTAAATAAACCTATGTCTAATGTATAATTATGCAAGCGACGAAGACGATAAGATGTAAGATATGGAAAGCGACAAGGGCGAAGCAAGCCGCATTA
>JAGXOR010000116.1 GCA_023659785.1 Methanomicrobia archaeon LH_S13 | reverse complement strand
TTAACTATCCCTTCTGGTTAGGAAGGAATATTTTTCTATATAAGTGGTAACTATTATTTTAGTAGAATGCCTTCTATCCTTTTCATCCCCTCTAAAATATCTTCTATTGATGCAGCAAACGAAAACCTCACGTAATTTTTACCTGCGAGTCCAAATGCCGAACCCGGTGTAACAACAATATATGCTTCTTTTAGTAATCGCTCCGTGAACTCCACATCGTTTCCGTGATTTGACGTGTTTACAAAGGCGTAAAAAGCACCTTCCGGGTTCAAGCATCGCAACCCTATCTCGTTTAGCTGATTCACAATAACATCCCTTCTCCTTTTGAACTCCTCTACCATTTCCTTTACGCAGCCCTGCGAGCTTCGGAGCGCAGTCAAAGCTGCAAATTGCGAAATAGACGATGCGCAGGTCACCGAATGTTGCTGTATTTTTAGCATCCCTTTCGCTATCTCGGATGGTGCAACCGCATATCCTATCCGCCAGCCAGTCATTGCATAAGTCTTCGAAAAACCGTTTATAATAACTGTTCTCTCTCGCATAGCGTCAAAAGAAGCAATGCTCACCTGCCTTTTCCCATAGATTATTTTCTCGTATATCTCATCAGAAAGCACGAGAAGGTCGTGCTCAACCGCAAATTCCGCAATTTCTTTCAACTCTTTTTCGCTCAGGACATACCCGGCAGGATTATTTGGGCTGTTTATCACCACCAATTTCGTGTTTCCTGATGTTGCAGACTCTAACGATTCGTAATTCACGCTATTCTCCACTCGTTTCACCCACTTTGGCACCCCGCCTGCTATTTTCACCGCGGATTCAAACGTAACCCACGTGGGGTCAAGCAAAATTACCTCATCGCCATCGTCTAAAACGCTCATCATCAGTTCGTATATCGCCTGTTTCGCACCCGGCGTTACTATCACGTTTTCAACCGAGGCATCAACCTTATTCTCTTCTCTTATCTTCTCCGCTATCTCCTCTCTTAACTCTTCAATGCCTGCACTGCTCACATAGTGCGTGTATCCGAGGTCTAAAGCGTGCTTCGCTGCTTCGCAGATATGCTCCGGAGTTTTAAAGTCCGGCTCACCAAGCGAGAAGTTCAGGACTTCTTTTCCCTCTTCCTGCAACTCCTTCGCTATCAGCCCCATTTTTAGGGTTGCCGATTCCTTTAGCCCGCTTAATCTTTTTGACAGCATTTTACACCATCACACTATAAAGGCGTTAGTTTATACTATTTTAAATAGTTTCATGGAATTATATATAAGTTATGTAAAATTTTGACATCGTCTTAAGCAAAGAGCAGAATTTTTATCCTGCAGGAGAAATATAAGATCGTAGCCTATATTTTCTGATTGGTATATTCCGTCATATCCGCTGCTACCCGCTGCGATTTTTCCTGATAGCTCGATGAAAACCAAATGGAGGATACGAGCATTTTTCTTCAGATAATTTCCACCCACCATCTTTTTTGCTATTTCTTCGACATCTTCTCTGCCTTTACATTTAGATACATACTGACCTGATTTAACAATTTCTACTGGAGATTTCGTTGCGATTCCTTCCTTTTTCATGGTTATTACTTTATTTTATTGTATATAAAGCTGAGGGAGAAACATTGTTAAGGCCGATACTGCCGGAATTTGAATGAAATATTTTCGTTTAGATTTTTCTTTATGTAAAAACATTTGTAATCCTCTACAATGAAAGAAGACTACGTGGCGAGAAGTGCGCAATTGGCTTTGCTCCTTGAAGTATCAGCGTATCCCAAGCCTGGTAACGTAAGTCGAATGCGCGATTTTGAGGATACGCACTATGAGCATTTTCTCGCATCTTCGGTTGCCGTGTATCCCGTTTTGCGAGAAGCGGCTGCAAGCGACAACGGAGTGGGGAGATTGATAAGAAGAGGAGTATCAGAAAGCATGAAATGGCAGGCAGGGGGGAATACGCACTTTGGGGCACTGCTTTTGCTGATTCCCTTAGCGATGGCTGCGGGAGCTTGCGAGAAGCATAGCACAGAGGAGATAAAACGAAAAGCGAAGGAAATAATGCAGAACACAGGCGTAGATGACGCAGTAGAACTTTATCGTACGTTTCCTGAGGCGAAAGTAAAAGTAAGCCAGGACGTGCTGGAACTCGACGTGATGAATGAAGCTTCGGTAACCGAAATAAAGGAAAAGAAACGGTCTTTGTACGAGATACTTACGATTTCCGCTTCTTACGATTTGATTTCTCATGAATTGGTCTGCGGGTTTGATACAACCTTCTCGTATGCCACAGTTTTAGCAAATTTCGCCCGCGAGATGCGTATAAACGATGCCATAACGCATGCTTATCTGAGGTTACTTTCAGAGGATGAGGACACATTCGTTAAAATGAAGTTTGGCGCGGAGAAGAGTGAATATGTGCAGGAGCAGGCAAAGGAGATTGTGAAGCGAGGATACGAGATTAAAGAGATAGAGGATTTTGATGGTGAGCTAATCGAGCAGGGAATAAATCCGGGGTCTGCTGCGGACATAATAGCCGCGGCGATGTTTATTACTATTCTTGACGGTTTGCGGGTTTAAACGCTTAGAGAAATCGATTGTCTTCCTGATCACTCTACTCACGCCATTCCTGACGGTGAGATTGTTACGCTCTATGTAAGACGTGTTAATGCTGTTTCCTGCCAATTTGAGTGCGCTGAGCACTTCCTCCTCGTTTCCAAATACAACTCTCTTCTTGACGTCGGTAACATTTCGCCAATCCCTTAATTTTCTATGGGAATAAGGGTTATATATACTCTTCTGCGAAATTAGGACACGACCGATCATAAGACTCCTCATACAAATCCAAAAGGTCATACATCCTCTCTACAAACTCAGAATCCATTTCCCGGATGCACCACATTCGTTTTAGCCATGGTTTTGTTCACTTTTTCCGCTACTTCCAGTGCGGTATCGCCAAAAATTCTCGTCATTGGCTCTTTTCCAACCGCACCGAGGTCATAAATCACGTCAGGTGCTCGCTGTTGCTGCCGCCCTTCTGAAGAAAGGTTCCTTATCGCTTCTCTTACGCCCCAATCCATTGTTTTCACACCTGTCGGCTCGTGTTCACGTTCAAAAGAAGAAATCACTAATCCTGCTCGTTTGCATGCGTCTATTATTTGCACGGAATATTTTATGTTAATGGCGCTTCTTATGTTTTTGTCGCCGGTCATCATCGCTAATATCATCCGGGCAACGTGACTGCTCGCGCCAAAATCCACTGTTTCTCCATGCGTTCCTTCTTTTGCGTGAATTGAAATTATCCTGCCCGCTACGGCGGCAACGTCACGCTCGTTTCCTGCACCCTCTATTGCCATGCCTATGTTTGTTCCAACCTCAGGAACGAGACGTTTAAAATCAGGTATGTTATTTAGTTTCCTGACCGCTTCCTTCACGTTTTCCAGCACGAAATACCGGTCTGCGTTCTTACGCAACTCACGTACCTGATTTAGCACTATCATATTTGACAGCTCTTCGCCTCCTGCTATCGCATCATGCACGAACTTTTTTGCGGATGCCGCTGCGTGCCGCAAATTTTCGCCTTTAGCAAGTGCAGCAGTAAGAGCCGCGGAAAACGAACATCCAGCTCCGTGTATTATCTTCCCCTTTTCCGGTTTTATGTATTCGTTACTTAGTTCCTCGAACTCTTCATCGTATATCAAATCCGTTGCTTTACCAGCTGCTATTTCATGCGTGAGATGTCCGCCTTTTATGATTACTGCAGAAGCGCCCAGTTCGTGTATCTTTACGGCTGCATCCTTCGCATCTTCCTTATTCCTTATCTCCAACCCGGAAATAAAGCTGGCTTCGGGAACATTTGGCGTTACAACCTCGCAAATAGGCAGAAGAAGTTTGACAAGCGTGTTCAATGCACTATCAGCCAGCAGAATCCCGCCTGAACCTGCTTTCATCACGGGGTCCACGACAAAAGGGATTTTATGTCTCTTGAGGTGTTTCGCAACCGTTTCTATCATTGCACTGGAATACAGCATACCGGTTTTCGCATAATCCACGGTAATGCTTTTGTCGCTCGCTTCGCTCATAATGGATTGTATTTGCGATTCCGCGAGTTCAACGGGCACTTCGTGTTTCGCCTGCACGCCGGATGAGTTTTGAGCGGTAACGGCAGTAATTACGGAAGTACCATAAACACCCAGAGCGGAAAACGTTTTTATGTCTGCCGGTATTCCCGCACCGCCACTGCAATCGGAACCCCCAATGGTCATTACTCTTTTCATTGCATATACTTTATACAGGCATTTATAA
>JAGXOR010000115.1 GCA_023659785.1 Methanomicrobia archaeon LH_S13 | reverse complement strand
CTAATGGGGGGATATTCCTAAAACATCTCGTGGATGCGGGTTTTCCCAGTGACCAGCTGGGAGACAACATTAGACTGTTGGAAGGCCTGCAAGCCCATATGGACAGGATTGCTGCTCCCAAAAGGGGTGGGCTACAAAAAACCCAGGAGCAAAAGGACAAGGAAGCTCAATATGGTCAACCAACACTCCTTGTCCCCAATGAGATTATTAAACTCCCATGGGAGAATCAGCCTGTGGATAATGAGCAGGCCATTGGTGATGTACATGGAAAAGCCATAAATACTGTGGTTGATATCCTGACAAACCAAAAAACCATTAACAAAAAGGATTTGCCGCCTCGAATTTTCCAAACCATGAAAGGTGACCCGGACCGGGATGCCATTATTAAAAAGGTGTTTGAGGAGGAGTTTTTGGCCAATGGGCCGTGGGAATATGGGAATGGGATGTTAACTGAAAATGAGAAAGTTGGTTAAAGAAAATGGATCCCCCTTGTCCAATTTCGGATGAGGGGTTATTTAATAGATGGAAGGAGGAATTATGGCTTTTACATGGTATGGGGAAGGGGGGAAAGGCGTGAAAGAAATAATTTCTATTTCAAAAAACGGTATATTAACCATCAATACAGCAGCTCATAGACAGTGCTTCCAGGGTTGCAAAAATGTGCTTTTGGGTTACGACCCGGATCGGAGAATTATTGGTATTAAACCAGTGGAAGAAACAACAGAGCATTCATGGTTGGCTTATTCATCCACACTTGGCTTAATGATTTCGGCACAAGGGTTTTTGGAAGAATTTGGAATTAGAGTTGGGCACGGTATTATATGCTCGATTGACTGGAATACATTTGAAAAATTAGCAGAAATAGACATGGAAGAAGCAATAGTATGCAGATAACAACAGAGGATGTCCAATTCCCACAACCCCTTTTTGAAGAGGCCGAACCCCGTGCCCCTGGTCTCCATCTTGGACAAGTTATAGAATCGTTGATGGCAGCCAATGGTTTAAAGCCCACGGGCAAATTCAATGATATACAACTGGCAGCGGAAATTGGATTGTTGTGGGAACGGGTGTTGGGTAAAGTCATGGCCAACAAGTATGTTATTATGCATCCTCCACAAATGCAATTGAATGGTATATGGATGTCACCCGATGGTGTTGGTCCTGATCCGGAGGGGGAGGTGCCATTGGTGGTGGAAGAGTATAAGGCCACCTGGCAGTCCACAAGGCGGTGCCCAAGTGAAAATTTTCGCTACATGACCCAGGTAAAAAGTTATTGTTGGGCTGTGGGAACAACAGTGGCAATGATGCGGATTTTTCATTTAATGGGCAATTACAAGGGGTCTGGGCCAATGTATCGGGTAAGCAGGATTAAATTTTCAGAACAGGAGCTAAAAGATAACTGGCAAATGATTGTCAAGCATAGGCAGAAAATGGATAAATCAGAAACCAATAATGGGTAAGGTAAATGGACAACCCAAATGGATTGGGTAATTTAGAAACCAATAATGGGTAAGGTAAATGGACGATCCAACAATGGATAATGGATAACGAGTAAGGAGGATGGAAAATGACTCAAAAGATGAAAGACATAGGGTTTATGGACGCCCGGGAAAGGGCCGTCTCCCCAAGGATAATTGTAAGTATCAGCGGGTTAGAAAAGCAGGGGAAGACCCACTTTGCACTCTCCGCCCCTGGCCCAACAGCCATGTTTTCAACCGACATAGGGGAGGAGGGGGTGATTAACAAGTTCTGGAACGACAAGCAAATCCAAATTATGGACGTGGGAGCAAGGGAAACGGACAGAGCGGAGGAGGAGTTCGACCGCTTCAAGCTGGCCTATAATACTGTATTGGAAGAGCCCGAAATCCAGACTATTGTTTTGGACACTGCGAGTGAAGTTTGGGAATTGTTGCGTTTGGCACGGTTTGGCAGGCTAACACAGGTTATGCCATTACAGTATGGGCCGGTGAACAATGAATATCGGCAATTAATCCGAACAGCCTACAATTATGATAAAAACCTAATATTGTTGCACAAAATGAAAGCCCAGTACGTAAACGACAAATGGAATGGAGAATACATACCAGCAGCGTTTAATGGCACTGGGTTTTTGGTACAGGTCAACGCCCGCATCCACCGTTACAGTCCAACAGATGGTGGGGAATTTGCATTGAAGGTGGGGGATTGTCGACAAAACCCGGACTTGGCAGGGGAGGAATTGGTAGGCCCGATGTGCAGCTTTCCAATGCTTGCCGGGATGGTCTTACCCAATGGTACTGGATGATGGATAAATGGATTATGAGTTTGTTTTTATGGTCTTACCCAATGGTACTGATGGAAAGGTTAATGGATAATGATACTCGTAGATGACAGAGTGGGAGCGGCGGAAATTGCTCCTCTCCTTAACAATTCCCACGTTATTTGCCGATTAGAGTTTGCCGATTTTGTCTGGGCGGGGAATGGTGCCAATGGGTCAGTGGGTGTAGGGGTAGAGAGGAAGCGGTTGTTGGACCTCTTACAATCCATGACCACTGGTCGGCTAAGCAGCCATCAAATGGTAGGCCTAATCCATGATTATGACTGGGTTTACTTATTAGTGGAAGGCATATGGCGACCAAATGGGGCGGGGATACTGGAAAGGCTGAATCGTAATGGGCGATGGACAACCCTTATCCCCAATGGTAAACAATATATGGCAAGGGAAGTGTGGAACTTCCTCAATACACTCCAAATCATGTGTGGGGTGATGGTTATCCAAACAGCCAATGAAAAGGAAACTGCTAAATGGTTAGACGCTGCTCATGGTTGGTGGCAGAAGAAGTGGAATAGCCATAAATCCCATCTCCGATTTCAGCAGCCCCATGACCAATATGCCCAACTGGCAAAACCAAATTTAACGACCAAAGTGGCAGCCCAATTTGGAGGTGTGGGTTGGGACAAAGCCCATAAATTGGGGGCCCATTTCCCATCACCCACAGCCCTATTATCCGCTTCCAAAGAGGAACTAATAGCGGTGGAGGGTGTAGGGACTAAAATTGCTGACCAAATTATAAAAGAAAGGGATGAAAAATGAGAATGGATAATCTAAAAAGCAGAATGGCACGAATCCAAGTCCAAACTTAAACTTAGGAAAAAGGGAAAGGGAGCAATCATCATCCCATTGCCTCGGTATGATACTGTTTACTTTGAAGGCCTAAAGTGGTTAGATGAGTTGCAATATTCGGACAATAATTATGAGAAAGGAGATTAAAAATGGCCAATGAATTACAAAAGCTGCAAGTCTTATTTAACCGGCATGAAGTCGCAAGTTTAAAATTCAACGGCCACTGTCATGATTGCGGCGGAAAAATGGCAGTGCAAGTGGACATGGGAGAGGATGGTAAGACCACGATGGATGGCGGCTTTTTGTATATCCCCAATGAGCCGGACAGTGGGAAAGATGAAGAGCGGTTTTTAAAGTGTGATGAATGTTTTGGGAAAGACCCTATTCTCCGCAATTACAAAGAGTGTGAGGTATACAGTCGGATTGTGGGATATTTACGCCCTGTTAGTCAGTGGAATGATGGAAAACAGTCAGAATTTAAGACACGGGTAAATTATAAAGTAGGGAAGGAGAGGAGATGAAGGAGATACCGTTGACCCAAGGCTTGATGGCAAAAGTGGATGATGAAGATTTTGAACGGGTAAACCATCAGAAGTGGCATGTCAAAAAAGAGCGAGACGGACAATTTGACGCCATCTGTGGGAGAAAAAAAGGAGGTAAACAAAAATACATCCTAATGTCCCATGATATCCTTAAAGGGTATAGGAAAAAGAGACTTCATTTGGCAATAATGGAATCCTACAAACCCATAGTAAGGCATCTAAATGGGAACAGATTAGACAACCGTAAGGAAAATTTAAAAATATGTAGCAGAAGGGAAATGGCACATTATAGTCGGCCAGATAGAGAATGCACATCAGTGTACAAAGGCGTTTCTTGGTATTCTTACGGTGGGAAATGGAAAATGCAAATTACAACAGGAGATAATACCCGGGAACTATGGTATTTTAACAGTGAGAAGGAAGCGGCCCAAGCCTACAATAAGAGTGCCCAATGGCATTTTGGCGAACGTACCTATTTAAATAACATTTGAAAGAAGATAAATTCTGGCCATGGCGGTTGGAAAGGGGGGATTAAAATGGAAGATTTCGAGACAATGCTTGACGAGATGTTGAAAATACATAAGGAGATGAGGCGCATGCAAGTAGATGAGAGAGCTATAGATTTTTACGAATTTATGGTGGATTGTGTGCGGGAAAAAGGGCAGTCTATACTT
>JAGXOR010000114.1 GCA_023659785.1 Methanomicrobia archaeon LH_S13 | reverse complement strand
ATTGATAGCATCATACGAAGAGGTTTGAAACAAAATGGTTGAATCTCATAACCTAGACGAAAGCAGAAGTTTATAAGTAAAGTTTAAACATATAAGAAACAGAATAAAATAAATGAGCGTGAACATAATTGGCGAGGAAGAGATTAAAGGATAAGTGGAAAGCGAAACAATGGTACACGGTGTTAGCACCGAGGGTGTTTGGTGAGATAAAGGCAGGGGATACTGTGACAGACGAACCATCTAAGTTAATCGGAAGGAGAGTAGGGATGACTTTGGGTGAGCTTACAGGCAAGCTGATAAAGAACTCGAATTTGAAATTAATACTGAAAATAGATGAAGTGAATCATAACACGGCATATACAAAGTTCATAGGGCATGAGATGGATAACGGTTACCTACGGAGTTTAGCGAGGAAGGGGATTTCAAAGATAGATTCAAATATTGATGTCAAGACAAAAGATGGGGAGGTGATGAGTGTAAAATCATCTTGTTTTACGCTAAAAAAGGCAAGTGGATTACAGGTAAATCTAATACGAAAGGTAGTGGAAGAGATAATTATAGATAGAGCGAGGAACTTAGAACTTAACAAATACATACAAGAGATAATACTTGGGAAATTATCGTCTGACGTATATAAAGCTGCGAAAAAGGTATATCCGCTGAGGAGAGTGGAAATAGTGAAAACGGAAATAAAATGAAAATAAAATTTCTTGGTGGTTGCAATGAAGTAGGACGTTCTGCAATATTAGTAGATGAGAAGATTGTCTTAGATTACGGACTCAGACCTTCGAACCCTCCCGTGATACCCCTGGGAGGAGGAACTATTTTGCCAAAGTCCGTGATTGTGTCCCATGCACATCTTGACCACTCGGGTATGGTTCCGAGTTTAATGTCCACGAGTACGGATATGGCGCCAGACGTTTATATGACGCCGGTGACTGGTGATTTAAGTCTGCTTTTGAGCAGGGATACGATAAAAGTAGGGAAAGACCAGGGTTTTGCCTTCTTCGGGGAAGAAGACGTCAGGAAAATGGAAAGACATATGCATACGGTCGCGTATGGCAAGCGGCTTACCTTAGACGGTTCTGTCAGAGGTGATTATGAGTTTGAATTATACAACGCAGGGCATATACCCGGTAGTTCATCGGTGTATTTGAGAAAAGAGAGTGAGAATATAAGCCTGCTTTACACAGGGGACATAAAAACTGATGAGTCGAGGTTAATGGAAAGTGCTTCTCCTGGCGATTTCCCTGCCTCTGACATCTTGCTTATAGAAAGCACATATTATGATAGGGAGCATAGAAACAGGAAGGAACTGGAGCGTGAGTTCATAGACTCCATTAAAGAAACATTGAATTCCGGAGGTAATGCAATTGTTCCCTGCTTTGCCGTGGGCAGGACACAAGAGATAGCGATGATTCTGCATTCTTATGGACTTACACCTTATATAGATGGCATGGGATTAAGCGTTTACAATCTGTTTAAGAATCACTCCCCGTTCTTGAAAAATGCGAAGGCATTGAATGATGCGTTTCGTGATGCACATTTTGTAAACTCGAAGAGGCGAAAGAAAGCTCTTTCCGAACCTTCCGTAATTGTCACCACCGCCGGGATGCTTAATGGTGGGCCTGTATTATATTATCTAAAAAAAATACACGAAGACCCGAAGAGCAAAGTGCTGCTCACTGGCTATCAGATAGAGGGAACGAACGGAAGAAGATTGGTAGAGGAAGGATGTGCAGAGGTGGATGGAGAGGTAGTGAAAGTGAATTCGCAAGTGGAGCAATATGACTTCTCTGCTCACGCAGGAGATTCAGAGCTGAAGGAGTTGGTATCGAGATTTTACAGGAATGGAACAGGGATTATATTTACGGTGCACGGGGATAATACAGAGGGATTTGCAACCTGGTTGAGGGAGAAATATGGTTGTGATGCGATATCGCCGAAGAATGGAGAGGAGTTTGAAATAGAATAATACTTTTTAGAAAAAAATGCATGCGCCGATAGTGTAGCTTGGTATCACAGAGGCTTGCCAACCAACTTTTCTTTATTCAAAAGAAAGAAATAGAAGGGGGCAAAAAGCCTCTAACTCGGGTCCAAATCCCGGTCGGCGCATTATTTAACCACAACCTCCATGGTGGTATCCATCAGCGTATCGAAATTTATCTTTTTATCCCAGCCCTCGCACTCAAATATGTTCATGAAGCCAACGCCGATGATTTTCGGCTTCTTATCAGCAGATATATCTTCAAGCATACGAGTGACATCCTCTGGCGGGCATCCAAACTTGGGCATTGCTAATCCACCAAGAACGACAACCGCATCAGGGTTTTCTGGATTGCCCTTTTCATCTACAACGCTATACCCTATGTTCTCTATCTCGCGTATTTTTCTCGCTTCTTTCGCAACCGCTCGCGGCACATATAACATGTCAAAACCTCGGTCGCGCACCGTGTAAGCGAGCAATTCGATAAAGGGAGAACACACTGCTACTGACCCTGTGAACACCACTTTAGACCCGTCTTTTACATCTGCCATGTTTTCTCTAAATGTTCCTGTAAAGCCAACTATCCCGCTTTTCTTTTCCATTTTTTATCCTTCTTGTCTCCTACTTCCTTTTGTCTCTAATTGTTAAAGAGATAACTTGTTTATGTTTTTCTCTTTTTGCTTCCAACAAAATTATTTAAAAGACTAAGGGGGATTATAAGAGGGGGAAAGGGAACATGGCTGAAAAAGACAGGATAATAGAAGTCTTTGATACAACGTTGAGAGATGGAGAGCAGACGCCAGGCATTTCGTTTACGAGAGAGCAGAAGAGATCGATTGCAAGGCAATTAGACAAGCTTGGCGTGGATATAATAGAAGCAGGATTTCCTATTAGTTCAAAGGATGAGAGAGAGGAGGTGAAGCTCATTTCCAATGACGGTCTTTCAGCGAAGATATGTGGACTGGCAAGGGTTCTGCCAAAGGACATTGATGCTTGCGTGGATTGTGGTGTTGACATGATTCATATATTCGTGTCGAGTTCTGAGATTCAGCGTGAACACACGACTAAGATGAGCGAAGCTCAGGTGAAGGAGCAAGCCTATAAGATGACAAGGTATGTTAAGGAACATGGTTTTGCGTGCATGTTCTCTGCAATGGACGCGACACGTACGAGATTGGATTTTCTAATAGAGTTATACAAAACTGCGGAAGAAGCAGGTGCCGATATCTTAAACGTTCCCGACACGGTGGGCATAAGTGAACCATTTGCGATGTACGAGCTTGTGGGCAATATATATCGTGCCGTGAGGGTGCCGATCAGCATACACTGCCATAATGACTTCGGGCTGGCGGTGGCGAACAGTGTGGCGGCGGTGAAAGCGGGCGCTTCGGAAGTTCAGGTATCCGTGAATGGGACAGGGGAAAGAGCGGGAAATGCAGACCTCGTTGAGACTGTGATGAGCTTGAACGCGATTTACGGGCTAAAAACAAACATAAAAATGGAATATTTATTTGAGACGGCAAAGCTTATTGAGCGCTTAACAGGCATACAAATTCCCATAACAAAACCCGTGGTTGGCGAGAATGCCTTTTCTCACGAGTCTGGGATACATGCACACGGCGTGATAGAGAGGAGCGATACGTTTGAGCCCGGGATAATGACACCGGAGATGGTAGGGCATAGAAGACGAATCGTACTTGGAAAGCATACTGGAAAGCACTCGATAGAGAAGAAATTGAGAGAAATCGGGATGTCTCCATCGAAGGAACAAGTTGATGAGATACTCGAAAGAGCAAGGGAACTTGGTGCGAGCGGTAAAAAAGTCACCGATGATGACCTGTTTACAATAGCAGAGGTTGTAACAGGGGAGGTTTCAAGGCACGAGCGAGTGGTAACGCTAAAAGAGCTCTCGGTCATGACGGGAAACAATTTGATAGCAACGGCATCGCTGAAAGCAGTGGTGCGAGGAAAGGAGTGCACATCCGCGCAGATGGGTGTTGGTCCTGTGGATGCCGCGATAAAAGCAGTTCATGACATAATAGGCGGTGAAATAGGTGGTGACATTGAACTTAAGGATTTCAGGATAGAAGCGATAACCGGGGGTTCAAATGCACTTGCGGAAGTAATCGTGGGTGTAGAGAAGGGAGGTAGAATGGTAACGGCGCGAGGCGTGCGGGAAGACATTGTGATGGCTTCGGTAGAGGCGTTTATCAATGCGGTGAACAGGTTGATGCAAAGATAGCAGAAACCTTCCTGCCAGATATTCTGGGTAGTTTTGCTTATCCATCCTTATAGAGGCAAAGATTTCTTGTTTACAAATTGGGGTTCACAAATAAGCGGTCTTAAGTCCACCTAAGTGATCATTACCCGGCTTCTC
>JAGXOR010000113.1 GCA_023659785.1 Methanomicrobia archaeon LH_S13 | reverse complement strand
AGTATCATAAAGCATAAAGATAAACATTTCAGTACATTTCAGTTAACTATATAAAATGTAAACAAATAATAAAACATGTCAACCGTGAAGAGAGAGTTGGTGCCTATCATAATTATGAAGGAGATAATTGACCAAAAGAGAGAACTCGAAAGGATACTGTCGAAACACAAGGTGAAAGAGCCAGAAGAGATAGAGAAGGAGATAGAAGAGGGTAAGCTGCCGGAACATCCATCTTACGAGGATTTCTTATCAGTTTTAGCGTTGAGAAGCAATATAGAAGAGATGAAAAAGCTGGCGAGGGATTTAATAGGGGAGATTTAATGTTCCGCAGGTATTTAGCGTTTTTAAAAGTGGCAAGAGATGAATTCTCAGATATAGTTATAGATGCAGAGCTTCGTGCAGATAGGGTGAGGTTAATTTTAATTGATGACTCTTGGATTGATGTGAGATATCCGGTGGAAGAGAAATTCTCTTTTCATTGGCAGAGGGACGATAAAAAAATCTGTGTAATCTGTGGTTATAAAGATAAAAATGAACAGAAATGAGATTGAAGAAATAATAAGCAATCTTGGAGAAGTAAGCAAAAGCGTTAAAGGCAAGAATATTTTGGTTACAGGAGGAACAGGCTTTTTAGGCTCCTGGATTTGTGAAGTGCTTGTGGAACAGGAAGCAAAAGTGATTTGTCTGGATAATCTTGTTAGTGGATTAAAATCCAATATATCTTCTATGATGGACAGAGATAATTTCAAGTTCGTCCAACATGACATAACAAAACCAATTTTTTTCGATGAGCAAATAGATGTAGTGATGCATTTAGCGAGCAGAGCGTCCCCTTTTGAGTTTGAAAAGTACCCAATTCAGATATTGAAGGCGAATACGCTGGGGATCTGGGTTGCTCTGGGCATAGCGAAGAAGCACGAGGCTCGATTTCTTTATACCTCCACCTCTGAGATATATGGTGATGCAAAGGAGATTCCGACAACAGAAGAATATCGAGGTAATGTGAATCCGATTGGACCGAGGAGCTGTTATGACGAGGCGAAGCGATGTGGAGAATCCTATGTTATGGCTTATAAATTGCAGCATGGTTTAGATATAAGAATAGCACGAATTTTTAACACGTATGGACCGAGGATGAGAGCAGAGGGCGTTTACGGTAGGGTTATTCCACGATTCATCGAGCAGGCATTGAGCAATAACCCAATAACGATTTTTGGTGACGGTTCTCAGACGAGGAGTTTTTGCTATGTTACCGACCAAATCGAGGGTTTGTTAAAGCTTGCTTTTTCTGAAAGAGCAGAGGGAGAAGTGGTAAATATAGGAAGTGATAAAGAGATAACGGTTTTAGAACTTGCGAAATTGGTAAATGATTTTACTAACTCTTCTTCAAAAATTGAATTTTATCCTTTGCCCAAAGATGACCCACCGAGGAGAAAGCCGGATATAAGCAAGGCTAAAAGGCTTTTGGATTGGGAGCCAAAAGTGGAGTTAAAAGAAGGATTGAAGAGAATGATAGAATGGTTTAAGAAATGAGAATGCTGAGCAGTGGGATGAAGGAGGGAATATGCAGAAGAATGCTTGGATATGATAAAGACATAGTGGAGATAATTCAGTTTGGGTCATCGGTGTATGCGCCGGAATATGCGATGGATATTGATTTGTTAGTGATAACGAAGGATAAGAAGGAATATGGTGGATATCTGGATTGTCTGGATGATTTTGATTTTAGTTGTGATGTGGTAGTACGAGAAATAGGAGAAAAAGTGAAAAGCGGTTTTGCATGCAATATATTAGGTGCATTTGAAGTATTATATGGAGAGGGGGGATATCTAAAGGAAATGACAGCAGATTTTGAGCCCCGATTCAGAGAGGCAAGGTCATATATTAGAGGTGCAAAGGAGGACATGGGAATGGCGATGAGGAGTGAAGACGAAGATGACAGGGATAGGAGAATAAGAACAGCTTTTAACAGCTTGTTCCACGCAGCGAGGTTAGCAGCAATGAGTTATTTGGCAACTGAGAATACGAGATGGGGAGGCATAAAGAGGAGATTGCCACTGCCTTACAGAGCTGAATTCGAGGAGTTTATTAACACGCTGCATGTAGATTATTTCTACAATGGTGATTATCCATCGAATTACGAAGAAGAGTTCGGGAAGTGGTATGGAATAGTGGAGGATTTCGTCAGGAGATTGGAGAGTGAGTATAGATGAGAATATTAGTTACCGGCGGTGCGGGCTTTATAGGCTCGCATTTAGTGGATGCACTTATAGAGAAGCACGAAGTCGCAGTTTTGGATAACTTGGAGCCACAAGTCCATACAAAAAGCAAGCCTGATTACTTGAACGAGAACGCAACATATATATCTGGGGATGTCAGGAACAAAGAGGTGCTGAGGAGGGCTTTGGGAGGAGTAGAAGTAGTTTTACACCAAGCTGCCGCTGTTGGCGTGGGGCAAAGCATGTATCAGGTAGAGAAATATGTGGACGTTAATACAATGGCAACCGCAAAGCTTTTGGACATTTTAGTGAACGAAGAGCATGAAGTGAAGAAGTTGATAGTTGCATCTTCTATGAGCATCTACGGAGAAGGAGCTTATGAATGCGAAAACTGCGGTGTTGTTTATCCTGAACTGAGGACAGAAGAACAACTGAAAAAGAGACAATGGGAAATGAAGTGTCAAAAATGTGGTAAAGTTGTCAAACCCATCTCCACAAACGAAGATAAACCATTGCACCCAACTTCGATTTATGCAATAACGAAGAGAGACCAGGAGGAGATGTGCTTAACCGTAGGAAGTGCTTACGGGATTCCTACTATTGCTTTAAGGTATTTCAACGTTTACGGACCTAGACAATCGCTAAACAATCCCTACACTGGTGTGTGTGCAATTTTCTCAGCAAGAATAAAGAACGATAATCCACCATTAATTTTTGAGGATGGCTTACAATCGAGAGATTTCGTGTCGGTTCATGACATAGTGAGGGCGAACATCTTAGCGATGGAACACGCAAATGCGAATTACGAAGTTTTCAATGTTGGAACAGGAAAAGCAATAAACATTTTGGAGATTGCACAGGTGCTTATAAAGTTGTATAATAAAGGGAAAGAGTTAGAACCTGAAATAACAAATAAATATAGAGCGGGGGATATAAGGCACTGCTTTGCTGATATTTCAAAGATAAAGAATAAGCTGGGATATGAACCACGAGTGGATTTCGATGACGGAATGAAAGAGCTTGTGTGGTGGGGAGAGAAAGAAGAAGCGGTGGATAAGTTTGCGGAGGCGCATGACGAGCTTTTGGGAAGGGGGTTGGTGGAAGAATGAAAATATAAACAAAAAATTTTATAATAATCTATTAAGATAAGTAAAAAGGGGTTAAGATGACTACCACATTAAAGGAAATGGATAAAGTTGAATTAGTTAATCTTGAACGGCTGGCTTATCTATTGAAAGGGTTAAGTGTAGCAGAACTTGAGACTCTGGAACTCCTCTTAGATGAAGAGGCTTCTAAGACCATCAATCAGTCTCTCAAGGAACTGGAAAAAGGCGAAGGGATACCAATTGATGAGTGGTGAAGGAAAGCTATATCAAATTTTAATGTCTCCTTCTGCACATAGGAGGTACAGAAAGTTCAATTTGCATCTGCAGCGTAAAATTAAAGAGGAGGCGAGAAAATTGTCAGAAGATCCCTATCGGTATGAGGAGTTAAAGGGTTCTTTAAAAGGTATTAGGTCTTATCACTTTGACTATAAAAACACACAATACCGAATTGCCTATCGGATTGTTGAGGATAAAAATCGAATAGAGATAGTGTTGGTAAAATCCAGAAAGAGTTTTTATGAGATATTAAGGCGAATTATAAGGTAATTAAGGAGGATATGTAGAAATGAAAATCCTAATAACAGGCGGTGCAGGCTTCGTAGGAAGCCATGTCGCGGAATATTATGCGAAGAAAGGCGAAGAAGAGGTCGTTGTATTTGACAATTTATCCTGTGCAGAACTGCTGGGCTATGAAACGTCAAATGCAATGTATAACTGGAATTATCTCAAGAGATATGGGAACATCGAGTTAATAAAAGGCGATATTCGAGATGCCGAGAAGCTAAAAGATGCAGCTAAAGATGCTGATGTGATTATACATACAGCAGCGCAGACAGCAGTAACCACTTCGCTAATAAATCCAAGAGCCGATTTTGAGATAAATGCACTTGGAACTTTTAACGTATTAGAAGCGGCGAGATTGGGCAAAAATAATCCTTGCGTGATTTATTGCTCTACAAACAAAGTTTATGGCGATAACGTAAACACGATTCCTGTTCGAGAGGGGGAAAAAGTAATAAAAAAGCAAAAAACCAATACAATTTTATATTCGGAAATATAGATGAATACAAAT
>JAGXOR010000112.1 GCA_023659785.1 Methanomicrobia archaeon LH_S13 | reverse complement strand
CTAATACTATCAAATAATAGAAAAATAGACAAAAAGTTCATATTTTGTCACCATATCTTTAGTAGCGATGGTTTTATTCAACAACTAATCAAAGAACTCGGTCTCGGTCTTCTGGATAAGTTAGAGAGGCGCACAGGAACCACAGGATACTACATAGATGGTAAAATCCACCGGCTGAACACTCCTCTTGAAATATTGAGGTTTGAACGTCTTTCCTTTTTCGATAAGGTTCTGTTAGCGAAGGCTGTTCTCGGTGCACGCCGGCTGAAGGACCCTTTAGTCTTTGACGACTTAAAGGAGAGAGACTTGGGTATCTGAGAGGCGGATTTCAGCAACTCATAGACAAAATGGCAGAAAAAATTGAATCACCGGGATGCGAAATGAGCACAGGGTGTGAAGTCAAGAAACTCGTGATAGGGAAAAACAAAGTCGAGTTAAATACAATACAAAATAAAACTCTAACCCAAACGCAAGCATGACCAAAGTTTCAGTCATTTTACCAGCATACAACGAAGCAGATAAGGTGGAAGCTGCGGTAGACGTAACGTCAAAGGAACTGATGAAAATCGTTTCTTCTTTTGAGATTATCCTCGCAGAAGATGGGAGCACTGACGGAAGCGATATGATTGCTGCCGAGCTGACTCATAAATACGCCTTTGTTAGGCATCTGCATAGCGATAAACGTTTGGGAAAGGGTCGTGCACTGAAAAACGCCTGTAAAGAGGCGGAAGGTTCTATCATTGCTTACTTTGATGTTGACCTCTCAACAGACATGAAACACTTGAAGGAGCTCTTCCGTTCAATAGAAAAGGAAGGGTTTGATTTTGCCACTGGCTCACGTTTGCTACCCGAAAGCGAAGTGACGCGTGGGCTGAAAAGGGAAACAGCCAGTAAAGTTTTTAATTTTCTTGTAAGAATACTCCTCCACTCCGAGCTCCATGACCATCAATGTGGGTTTAAATCTTTTAAGAGGTCTTCGTTGTTTAGTCTCATGGACGAAATCAAAGACCAGTACTGGTTCTGGGATACAGAGCTACTTGTTCGAGCGCAGAGAAAAGGCTACAAGGTAAAAGAATTCCCGGTCAAATGGGATCAAGATACCACTACAAAGGTTGAATTTTTTAAAGATGGTGTAAAAATGGGCTCGAAGATTACCAAGCTTTGGTGGGAGCTGAGAAGGAGGCAAGAAAATAGAAAATAGAAAATAAAATGAAAATAGGAAAAAGAGCTTTAATCAGCGCAATAATAACCCTCTCCATCCTGACTATCTTATTCCTCAAAATTAACCCCGGCCTCCTATTGGAAAGTTTGCGAACAATAAACTATTGGTATTTAACATTGGCACTACTTAGCTATTTATGTTTGAATTTCGCACTTGCTTTCAGACTTTTTCTTCTGTTACACAAACTGGGCTATAACCACTATTCGTACTGGAACATTTTGCTGTTTCATTTCACTTCCATGATTCTCGGAGATATAACCCCGGGGAAGGTGGGATATTTTGGACTCGTCCTTCTGCTTAAAGACGCTAAAGCTGAAGATACCGTGAGCGTACTCACCGTAGGGCAAATTATGGATTTTATTATGAAGATAGTAGGTACAATAGCCTTTGCCGTAATCATTTCCGGAATTTTACTCGAATTTCAAGGCGTGTTAGTGGCAGGCATAGTGGTGGTGGTTGCACTAACCACGACTGCAAGCCTGCTCATCTGGTCTGAGAGAAGTTTAAAACTGCTACAGTTTTTCTCTTTCGGCGCTCTAAAGAAGCTAACAAATCTCATTGAAGGTGTTCAAGGGGCCACATCAAGGTTGAAGTCAGAGTTGATAAAGGCATTGGTTATAAGCATAGTAGGATGGGTATTTGTAGGTGCCCAGTGGTATTTAATATTTTTGGCACTGTTACCCGCGGCAAATGTTTCTTATTTATACTTTTTCCTTTTGCAGTCGGTGGTTAGCACGATTGCATTCATACCTGCAACTCTTGGAGGAATAGGGCTGCAAGAATCTGCCATAGTGGCAATACTTCAGATTTCGGAGGTAGGGTTAGGGTACACCATGGCATTTACATTCGGTATACTGATAAGAGGGATGAGTATGCTCGTTGATGCGAGTTTTGGGACTTTCAACCTCAGAAAACTCCCAATAAAAGATATTTTGGAGGATAGAAGATGGTTCTCACGGAATTAACAGCGGTTTTGATATGGTGGCTAACGTTATTTTTATTGGGCATCCTGATATTTCCTATAATCAAGAAGGTTCTTCGGAATCTCGGTGACCAGAGCTACCTATTCTCAAAGATTTTTGCGCTCGTTCTGCTCACTTACCTGACATGGATTCTCTCTTACCTCTTTTCTTATTCCTTAGCAACGATAGTCTCGGCTTTAGCGATAATGCTATTTTTATCTCTTTTAGTTCAAAGAAGATACGCATTGAGGCTAAAAATAAAGTCCGTGGTTGAAGGAGAACTAATATTCGGCTTGATTTTTATCTTTTTCCTGCTCATAAGAGCTTATCGTCCAGAGATTGGTGGTTTGGACATCGGGATGGTAGGAGAAAAATGGATGGACTTTGCATTTTTAAATGCTGTGGGAAGAAGCGATTATTTTCCCCCAATTGACCCCTGGTTCTCTTCCAGGGTTATTGATTGCTATTATTACTTCAGCTATCTCACAACGAGTATACTGATAAAAATCACCACCGTTCGAGCGTCAATAGGTTATAACCTGGCAGTGGCAACTTATGCCGCACTGCTTGGGAGTGCAGCCTTTGGTATAGCTGCAAACCTTTTCAAGCCAGGTAAGGGCTTAAAATCTTGCGGGTTGATAGCTATTCTTTTCGTCCTGTTCATTGGCAATTTGGGCATCTTGGGTCCTCTGTGGGTAGAGCTGTCAAAGGGTTTAAACCCCGTTCAAGCGCTAATAACGCCAAACATCGCGTATTTCTGGGTTCCTTCTCGTGTTGTTCCTGAGGGCATCACGGAATTTCCATTCTTTACTTATATCCTCGGTGATTTGCACCCACATTTAGTTGCAATGCCTTTTCAGATGCTCGTTATCGGGCTATTGCTGGAAGTATTCACAGAAAAGAATTTCTTTGAGAATAGGTTCTTACTCTTGTTTCTTCCTTTGTGCATAGGATTTCTGATTCCTCTGAACTCATGGGACTACTTTACATACGTAATGTTCCTGCTCGTCATTGTCGCAATGAAGGTCAGAGAAATAGGAATACGGATGTCTTCAAACGCTAAAAGAATGCAATGTTTGATGCTATTGGGGGGCTTGATTCTTGCGAGTTTGATTCTTTTCCTCCCTTTCTTATTAGAATTTCATCCACGAGCAATAGAGGGCATAGAGCTTGTTACAGGGAGCAGAACGCCAATTTATTCTCTAATAGCGATGTTCGGTCTTTTTCTTTTCTTGCTGTTTTCCTGGTTGCTGTTTTCAATCAAAAATTTATTTGATAAAACACATAAAGAAAGGTTTTATTTTGTCTATTTACTCGTATTGGTTGGTGTAGCGGCTATTTTAATTCCCGAGATGGTGTATTTCAAATCGGGCTTTTATAGCATTGCGGTTGATAGAGGAAACACGATATTTAAATTTTACCTTCAGGCATGGCTGCTCTTAGGGATTGCCTCAGCAGTTATTGCCTGTCGCTTGAAAGAGGAAATAGAGAAGAAGCCCCTAAAAACTATTTTTTTTGCTATGTTTGCGGTGCTTTTGATAATCAGTGCGCTTTATCCCGCGCTTGCGGTTAACAGTTGGACAGGAGGATTCGGTTCGGAACCAACTTTGGACGGGCTAGGGTATATGAAGGAGCAAGACGATTATAAAGGCGAATATCTCTCAATCGAATGGCTGAATGAAAATGTCGTCGAGGATGCGATAATCTTAGAAGCGGTAGAGGATGAAGAGCATCGAACGGATTACTGCAGACCAGGGAGGATTTCCGCTTCAACGGGTCTGCAAACTGTTATCGGATGGCCCTGGCACGAATTTCTGTGGCGACGAGACGAGGAAGTATGGAGAAGAGCGGATGACGTAAAAGAAATATATTCAACAGATAATGTTTCTTTGGCAGGGTTGCTTTTAAACAAGTATAACGTCAGTTATGTGTACGTGGGAAGGCTGGAGAGGGAGCTTTACGAAGGGGCGGGGCTTGTAAAATTTGAGTCGAACTGCTTTGAAGAGGTGTTCAGTAAAGAGGGGGTTAAGATATACAAAAAAAGTAACTGCTCAATATCTGGGGAGGTATAAATTCTAAACACTAAACTCTAAATCTCAAACGTCTTCGGATCGTCATGGTATATGGATAAGACCATTGTCTCTGGAAAGCGCAGCAGCCCCCTGGGCCCGCCCATTCCATCAGTTTTCCAAACAGCCCTGCAAATAGTTGTGCGTTGAGATGTTTCCAGAGGATTTTTTGAGAAACAACGCTCGGGTTTGGGGTACGTTTTTTGAGTACTATCAGGGGG
>JAGXOR010000111.1 GCA_023659785.1 Methanomicrobia archaeon LH_S13 | reverse complement strand
TACTATCAAATAATAGAAAAATGGACAAAAAGTTCATATTTTGTCATCATATAAATCCCAAACCCGATTCAAATATCATCTTCCCACCGCCGTATATATCCCTTTTTTCTTCCTTATCTTTTCTCCTCCCCCTCGCAGTCCTTGACCATTCCGAATCAGTGAAGGCATAAAAAGCCCTTTCTGGATGCGGCATTAGCCCTAATATGTTGCCTTCCGGGTTACATATTCCTGCGATATTATATATGGAGCCGTTAGGATTCCAGGGATAGGAAGCATAATTGCCCTCGGAGTCAACATAACGGAACACAATCTGGTCGTTTTCCTCAAGGAGTTGTATATACTCCTCCCTATTTTTCTCAGCAATGAAAAACTTCCCTTCTGCATGTGCGCAAGGCATCTTCAGGATGCTGCCTTTTTCTACCCCTCTTGTGAACAGACATTTTCCCTTGCTTTCATGCTTTATAAGTGTGGGGCGACATTCAAAACGAGCAGAATCGTTTGTTGTCAATGCTACCTGCTGTATTTCTGCTCTTTCATGAGCAAATCCCGGAAGTAACCCCATTTCCACTAATACCTGAAAGCCATTGCATATTCCCAATATAGGATTGCTCTTTTCTATAAAATCCTCTATTTGTTTCCCTAATGCCCCTTTAATCCTCGCCGCGAGTATTGCCCCTGCCCTTACATAATCGCCGGATGAGAAGCCGCCGGGTATCACCAGTAAATCAAAATCCTTTAAATTTCTCCTCTCACGTTCCTTTACCGCACCTATCAATTGTTTCAGGTGTACAATCTCAGCCGATGCACCTAACCTTTTAAAAGCTAAACTCGTCTCGAGTTCACAGTTTGTTCCTTCTATTCGCAGAATGCATATTTTCGATGTCGTCATTACACTTTTTCTTTCTTACAAAAAAGGAAACCTGTGCTAAAAGAAAAAACTAAAAGAATATTTTTAGTCAAGGTTTTTTCCGAAGGCAAAAAAGTTGGTTGGTGAAGTTTTTTTGGGGGGGGGGAGGTATGAAAATAGTTTGTATATTCATGCTCATGGGTGTCCCTTTGGGTCATGAAGGTTTCTAAAGATTTGTTTGTGATTTGGTGCTTGGGATTTGAGATTTAAAAGGCTATCTCCTGTGCGCCTCACCCACCACTTCACTAATATTCTTATTGCTATTAGCAGCGAGATATTCCTTCAACTCCTTTTTTATCCTTGGAAAAATTTCAAATCCTTCACTTACCAGTGCGCTACCTACTTGAAACAGACTCGCACCGTTCATCGCATATTCTATCACGTCCTTAGCGGAAAAGATACCGCCAACTGCGATTACAGGTATTTTCAACTCCTCGCACAGACTAAAAACAATCTGCTTACCGGCAACCGTCAGCTTTTTACCTGATTTACCGCCATAGCCCGTTGGATTACCCAAAAGGGGGCTATTACGCGTGCGGTCAATAGGTCGAGATATTAGCGTGTTAATAGCAGTAATCGCGTCAGCACCAGCCTGTTCCACCTGCATTGCCAATCCCGCCGGGTCGCCCATGTTTGGCGATATCTTCACCGCAATGGGAATACCTTTTGGATGTGCAATGTCCCGCAGCATCTTTATTATATGGCGCAGCACTTTGGGATTGTTTTCTACCGCCACGAAATCTGAATGCGGACACGAGGCATTAAATTCGAGCATGTCTATTGGATATTCAACGGCAATCTCTGCTACTTCTCTGCATTCCTCCACATCTTTACCAAAAATGCTCAATA
This sequence comes from Methanomicrobia archaeon LH_S13, assembly GCA_023659785.1. GTDB lineage: Archaea > Halobacteriota > Syntropharchaeia > Alkanophagales > Methanospirareceae > JAGXOR01. The sequence continues at coordinate 2,731 of JAGXOR010000111.1, read as the reverse complement.
TTAATGGCACGTCTGCATACTTCGCATCTTCTATTTCTAGCCCATAATTATTTATCCCCGGATTTGGAAGCCCCATCGCATTCACATAGCTATGGCTATGAGGTGGTAGTTCAAAAAAGGTAGGGTTTGGGTAGCCTTCCTGCTCATTCAACCCAACTGATTTGGTCACGACCGCACCTGCTCCGGCTACTGCGTATCTATAAAGTGATTTCCCGGAAACTCCAAATCCCGCTGCATTCGCTATTGGATTGGGAAAACTGATTCCACAGACGACTGTTTTTAATAGCGGCTCGTATTCAGGTGTGAACTGCGAAGATGGAATTGACAGCACGTTCGTACTTTGTGGCGTAATAGCGATTCTTTTACCGCTCTTTTCTCGCTTCCATTTTCCAAACTCCGTTCTTCCAAGCTCTTCGGCACCGAAAACCGGTCCGTCTTTACATGCACGATACCCGCCGAGATCACAAGAGCCACAAGCACCGCATCCGCATTTTACTATCCGTTCTACGGAAACCTGAGTAGTTATTCTCTCCCTTCGCGTAATCTCACAAACGCGCTTCATCATCAGTTCCGGACCGCAGGTCAATATCTGCTCAAATTTCTCACCTGATGTCAGTATTTCTTCCAATAGCTCTGTAACCAACCCCTTATAGCCTCTAGAGCCATCTTCCGTTGAGATTCTTACTTCATAACCACTTCTCTCAAATTCTTCAATATACAAAAGTTCTGTACTACTTCTTGCACCTTCTAAGACCACTATGTGCTTATCCGATTCTTTCGCTCTCTTCGCTGCAAACCGCAACGGCGCCGCTCCATAACCGCCTGCGACCATGCAAATTCTTTTGCCCTGTAATGTAAAACCTTTGCCATAAGGTCCTCTTAAACCAATCAAATCGCCCACATGCTTTTGATGTAAGCTATGCGTGCAGTCGCCGATAGCCGCAATTGCAATTTCTACTTCTCCATTGGGTGATGGTGATGCCTCGGCAATTGAAATGGGAATCTCGTCTATTCCAGGATTCCAAACCATTATGAATTGACCAGGTTCGCTTTCTTTAGCAATCTCCTTCGAGTAAAACTTGAACGTTTTTACTTCTTCATATTCCTCTTTTATTTCTTCTATTCTATGGAGCGTGGAGATGTTGAGTGGCATTTTTCTGCAGGCTTAAGCTATCTATATCTAACCCATAGATATAGGATGAAGCCTTAAATATCTTACCGTAACTCCGCAAGTTAACCCATAGGTAGAACCCCAGGGAATAATGAACACATCCGTCTTGCTTTCTTAGGAATCTTAGTTTTTAGGATATTACCCCCGCTAATCCCCACCTTTTCAAAGGTAGGATACAGCGGATATTTATTTCTTGCGCGAAAATACCGGCTTCATCCCAAAACTAAGAAATAATCTTCAATAGCGTAACCTTCAAATTTTTACCAAAATATTTTTTTACCACGGAATGTGCATAAGAAATGATGCTTATTTAAAGTTATGCATTAGCATTTCAGTATGGGAAAGCCAAAGAAGAGATTTTTTCCGCGGGTCGCCAACCAGGTAAATCGGGACTTCGAGAGGCTTATCCTCCTGTCCATAGTCGGTGCAGTAAGGGCAGCAAACGCTCCATGGGAATGCAATTCGTTCGGTCGTCCATGCTGGGATCCACGAATCGTCGCCATCTGTGTTTTCATGAAAGTATTGCTTTGTAAGACATACGACAGCATAGAAGCATACCTCAAGTTAAACACGCTCGCAGCGCAACGCCTCTGCATCGAACAACTGCCGGGACATAGTGTTATAGCGAGAGGAATGCCGAAAATGTCTATGACGTACATTCGGCTGATTTCAAGGCTTGTTACCTTTCAAATGAGGCGAAGGGGTATGGACATTGCAGTGGACAGCTCAGGATTTAGCCTTAAAATAAGCAGTAAGTGGTTTGACATCAGAATAAAGCGCAAATCCGAGAAAAAAGATTATCTCAAACTCCACATCGTCATTGACGTTGATACGGGGATAATCTGGCATTTCACAATAACGGATTGGAAAGGCGCAGATGCAAAGCAATTCAAACGGCTGATCAGAGATTTATCCCGCATTCGCAATGCTGCCGGCGATAAAGCATAGCGAGAACTCGCAATAAAAGTGTTGGCGTATAACATTAAAAGAGTGCTCTACATTGAAAGGGCAAAGGATTTGGGAATCCCCCTTTGGGTAACTTGCCAGTAATTCCAAATTGGCACAGGCAAGGAACTCCTGAAATCCCCTGATTAGTGTATATGCTCTTCAACAAGAAATAGTTTACCCTGTCTGAGATAATCTGCAGGGTGTTGCCTTGGTTTACATTGACTTTTGGGATGAAGCCGGGTAAAGTAGAAGGGATGGAAGAGATGCTTGAGACACTCGTTGAGATTTATACCGACGCGTTCTATGAAGTTAAAGAGGAATATTTGGAGAAGTTAGAAAAAATACGAAAAGAAGAAGATTTTGAAACATTCTCGGATGTAGAAGATTTAAGGAAATTGATAGAGGAGTAACAATTGAGTGTGAATGAGTACAATTACTGACAGCATTGAGAAGAAATTAAAAGCAATAGATTTCTTGATTTGGGTCATCATGATGAAATTTACAGGAAGAAGTACTGACTGTTTCCGACGTTGGCGTAACTTTCATTGATAACCCTGATCATCAATTGTTTCAATCCCAAAAACCCCGGACAAAATTCATTTCCGGTTTTAA
>JAGXOR010000110.1 GCA_023659785.1 Methanomicrobia archaeon LH_S13 | reverse complement strand
TGCATACACTTAAAACCACATAAGAGCATGAAAACTGGAACTGTTGAAAAGGCATCTTTCATCGCGCCAGTGGGCGTGGTATGTCCGTGTGTTTTGTGTGTTTTGAGTGTGGGCAAATGAACTATGTTGCTTCCAAGAAAGATTTTCGGAATTAAGATTTCGCCAAAGATGTCATACATCGCCAGCATTTCGGTTTTTGGCTCGTAAGGCACCCATTCAACATCGGTCAGCGGTTGAAACGGGACTTCGTATTTATTCAAAATTGGCAGCCATTTATTGTAGTAGGCGCCTTTCCAGGGATGTGTTACTACCGTTTGATTTTCTACTGCTATAATGTCTTTATAACTATCATCCCGTAAAGTCTTTAAACCCCCTTCAAGTTGCCAAGGCGGGGTCGAGCAGGCAGGATAATATAAACTCCACGAAAGGTTAAGTTTTATGATTGTTTTTTTTGTTCTCTTTTGGTAAAAAGTTCTCATAATCTGCAAGATGCATTAACCTACTATAATCTTCAATCGCTGTTCCTGGAGACGTTTTTAATATTGCTACTTTGGACATCATACATTTCTTTATTCTATTCACTATTCTTAAACTTTTTGTTTTTCTTGAAGAGCAAATATACTGATAAGCCCATAATAGCTCCATACCACAACGTTCCAAATCTTATGATGATTGCTATTCCAACGCACCGGCTAAAGATGCGAAGCTGAAAATGAACGTTGCCAGTGTAATATTGATAGATTCTTTAAATCCAAGAATGACAATGTACATTCCAAGACATTCAAAAAACCATGCAAAAGCACTCAATAATGACATCCTAATCAAACCCTTTGGTTCCATTGTTGCTTCAAATGTGCGATGCATTGTTTTGATGTTTTCCGCATATTTTTCCATTTTTTCCTCTAATTTTGATATTATCCAGGTCGAAGTAGTTTTGGATTTAACGGCGGCGAAAAATATTGAGAAAAGGAGAAGCAAGACCAAAATAAGATAATTTTCTCCATAGTTTCAACACCTTTGTCCCAACCTGATTTACAAGCAATGACCTCTTCCCAAATATCTGAACCTCGTTTTTCATAAGCGCTTCTCTAACGTCTTCTGTTTCTGTGATTATTCCGGCATTTCCTATTTCATTTGCGAAATGCGCATCGCTTCCCGCGGTAATCATTAAATTGTGTTTTATTCCAAATTCAACTGCTTTCTTATTGTATTTTTGGTAAACGCATCTCGAATTGAAACCCTCTACGCAATCAATGAATTTCGCATCTTCTTCCGCGGGATGAAATGCGGAATGCCTTAGTTCATCAAAAGGATGCGGTATTACGATGATGCCATTTTGCTCTTTTATCTCAGTGATAACCTCCTGGACATTCGTTGATTTGACTTCTTCTTCGAGGAAAAGACCAATTATCTCGCCTCGCTCTGTTGATATTTCAGAACCCACTATTACTGTGAAATCAGCGTCTTCATATTTCTTTGCTTTTAATCCACCTTTTATCGTGTTGTGGTCGGTGATTGCGATTCCGTTCAGTCCTCTTTTCATTGCGATTCTTACGATTCTTTCTGGGTCGAGAACACCGTCAGACGAGTATTTCGAGTGGATGTGGAGGTCGTATTTCATTTTTTTTCACCTCTGCATTTTTCGCAGGCGTTATTTTGAAAAATTTATACACTTTCATACTCTCTCCTTTCCTATAAGAATAATAGGGCATTTCAAAGGTTTTTACGGATTTAAGGCTATAGCTCACCGCATTGATTACGCAACAGATTTAAATATTTAAAGAGTTTTCCAATGCTTATGGAATACAAAATGCCGAAAGGGCTTAAACTGACCAGAAAGCAGATGGAACAACGCAGATTGATGGCGGCCGAAGATTTATCTATTGGCATGAAACAGGCAGATGTTGCCAGAAAATATGGTGTAAATCGCTCCAATGTTTCTCGTTGGACCAAAACATTGAAAAAAGAAGGGAAACCAGGACTTCAAATAAGAAAAGCAAAAGGCGCAGAGCCCAAACTGGATTTAAAACAGAGAGGATTACTCGTAGAAATACTGGTTGCAGGGGCCAAAAACTATGGCTTCAAAACTGATTTATGGACAGGAAAACGGGTTTGCAAAGTGATAGAAAAGGATTTGGGAGCATCCTATCATTTCAAACACATTCCAAAGCTTTTGAGGGGACTTGATTTTCGCCTGATCAAACCAAAGCGACAAGCAAATGAAAAAAATGAGGAGGAAAAGCGAGAGTGGATCAAAACTACCTGGGAATACATCAAAAAAAACTCTGGAGTGGGGCAACTGTAATCTTTCTGGATGAATCTGGCTATAGTTTGATCCCCTTCGTCGCTCGTACCTGGGCACTCAAAGGGGAAGTTCCTGTGCTTTATCATTCGTGGGGTTCACGGAGGAAGCTCAGTGTTATCAGTGGCATTGCAGTCAAATATAGAAATAATGAACTTGACACTCAACTGAACTTTCGTATTCATCCAGGAAAGTCGATTTCCACTAAAGAAGTAATTGAATTCTTTTACCAACTTAATCGACAGATTGATGGAAAAAAATTATTGGTATGGGATAACCTGAGTACCCATAAAAGTGCCCGGGTGAAGAAGTTTTTTAAACGACATTTTGAGTTTGAATCGATTTATTTGCCACCATATTGCCCAGAATTAAATCCTGATGAAGGTGTTTGGAACTGGACAAAAACGAAAGATTTGGCAAATGTGTGTCCAGAAAGCAGTGAAATATTGGTTCATTTAGTGCGTGGATCTCTTAGAAAAATTCAACGTAGAAAATCACTTCATATTGTGTGTCTCAAAGAATCTGAACTTCCTTGGGAAATGTTGCTTAATTAGTGCGTATTGGTATAATGGAGCGATTTAGTTTTTCAACGTACGATGGAGGATCAGCAATATAAGTAATATTTTTCTTCAGAATATAAGCCTCGATATTTCCCTCTTTCTTTGCTTGACACGTCTCAGGATTCATAACCCCATCCAAATTTATAATTTCATGCTTCTTGCTTGGTATAGTATTGATAAAGTCCAGTATTTGACCTGTCTATCTGAGTAATTAGTTACAGAAGCAACCGTTTTCTGCGGAATAGTTAAAACCGGAAATGAATTTTGACCGGGTTTTTGGGATTGAAACAATTGATGTTGTGGTTATAAAGTTACACTTGCACCAACTTCTCCCGCACATTAACCACCTCACCGACCACAATCACCGCCGGCGGCTTCATTTTTTCTTTCACTGCTACTTCCACGATGTTCCCCAGCATTCCAACCACAATCCTCGCATCTTCAGTAAACCCTTTTTCAATCATGGCAACAGGTGTTTCAGCATGCAGTCCGTGTTTCAAAAGTTTATCTACATTTTTAGCAAGATTTCCTACACCCATCAATATAACAAGCGTTCCCTTCAAATTCGCAATCGCTTCCCAGTTGATGCTATCTATTTCTTCTTTTTCTTCCATCTCATGCCCCGTGATTACGGTAACAACAGAAGAAATGCCGCGGTATGTAAGCGGAATGGAAAAATAAGCCGGTGCAGCAACCGCCGATGTTATCCCGGGCACCACGTCAAAATCAACACCATGCTTCCTGAGAAACACCGCCTCTTCGCCACCTCTACCGAAAATATAAGGGTCTCCACCTTTCAATCGCACGACTTTATCGTATTGTTCCGACAGGTCAACCATGAGCATGTTTATCCCATCCTGCGAAAGTTTGTGCTCCTTTGCCGTTTTCCCAATGTCAATGACCTTTTTACCCTCGGGAATCTGCTTCTTCACGCTTAAAACCAAATTGTCAACTAATACCACGTCTGCTTCTTGCATAAGCCTATACGCCTTCAAACTTATCAGTTCCGGGTCCCCTGGTCCTACACCCACGAGATATACTTTTCCCATTTTTTTATTGTATATAAAGTATGACTTCCCTCATTTAGTTCATAGTATTTTGACAATGTCACATTTAATCAACTTTATATAACCCACGCTTTCGTTCAGCGTTTGTTCGAGTTTTGGCAGCAATTCCGAGAGAGATTTGCGCGGGGTCGGGGCGGCAGTATAACGGACGGTTGGGAAAGGTGGATATGAGTCAGGTAGGCACCTTTCTGGCTTATGCCAACGATCTCCGCTTCGAGGCAATTTGCTGCGATGACTTTGGCAGACGTCCCGCATAATACGCCGGTTTACCTAAAACGACCCGTTGTGGGCGTATCCGAAGCCCAGCCTGGCAAACACGGTCGTAAACCATCCCAGTCTCGTGTGTTATTGCCAGACAAGCCTCTGAAGGTATCCGGTATTGCCCGTCTGGAAGACACGAACTGGCGCCGCATTCGGGTGCGAGATACCGAGCGAGGTGTGCTGAATGATGAATTCGCAGCACGACGTGTCTGGACCATCCACGAGGACGAACCTGTTCAGGAATGGGTGGTGATGCGGGTTCCAGTTTAAGTGGTCTTTCATAGTCATAAGACCACCTCCACCTGAGGCTT
>JAGXOR010000010.1 GCA_023659785.1 Methanomicrobia archaeon LH_S13 | reverse complement strand
GAGAAGCCGGGTAATGATCACTTAGGTGGACTTAAGACCGCTTATTTGTGAACCCGAACCCCTGGTTGTTTAATTTAATTTTCATACAAACGAGATTATAGCATCTAAAAGCCCTTCCATCTTTGCTGTCTTTTGAATAAATGTTGACTTCGTAATGTAACCTTTAACCCCTTCCTCGTAAGTCTTAATTACATCCACATCCCTATCCGAAGATGTAAGAACTACCACTGGAATATCCTTGAGCTTTTCTTCACCTTTTATTTGACTCAGCACATCTATTCCATCGAGCTTCGGCAGACGCAGGTCAAGTAAGATTACGTCTGGTTTCGGATATTCCTTATCTGCGTATTTACCTCGGTTATAAAGGAAATCAAGTGCCTCTTCGCCATCTCGTGCTACAAAAAGCATGTTTCTCAGCTCACTCTCCTTTAAAACCCTCTCTACAATAAGCACGTGCTCCTCCAGGTCTTCTACAAGCAATATCTTTATCTCTTTCTCTTTCTCTTCCATTTTTTCATCACCTCTTCAATGCACTTTCTATCCTTCTTTCTATTTCTTCCGCTGACAATGGCTTATTTATATATCCCCTTGCCCCTGCCCTCACAGCTTCCACTATTATATCTGGAATATCTGAAGATTCAGAGATTAGCATAATAACGATAGCAGATGGGTCCTCATTTACTATCGTGCGAGTTACTTTGATGCCATCCATTCCTCCTAATGCAATATCTACAAGCACAATATCAGGCTTCAGCTCCATATATTTATCTACCGCTTCCCTACCGTTTTTAGCATTTCCAACGACTTCAAAATCGAGTCTTTCCAGTGCAGTGGTGAGCATAATGCGCATAAATGTAGACCCATCCGCGATCAATATTTTCTCTCTTTTCATTTCACTTTTCAAAAACAGATATTCTTCTTCTTTAAAACCAACCCACATTATATTTTATTCCATTTGTGATTAACTTGACTTTGTTATATTAGAATTGCAACCCTAACTAAAAAGCCTTCTATGATTTCGCATAGTGTTACGCCACATAATAACAAAAAACATGCATGCGTTCCATAGGTATTGGTTTGGTATCCCTAATACCTCTTCAGTCAGTATTAGATGAAAGAGATGAAAGGGCGTAAAAGCCAAAATTTGACGATAGTTTACACTAATTTGGGCGTTCCAGCCATATTCTTGTGTCGCTCGGAATGTCTGCGATGTAGAGGAAGTTTTCGCTGTCGAGCCTGTCGAGGAACCACGGCTGTTGCATAAAATTAATGTTAATCTGACAAAGTCAAGTTACGTGAGCGAAAGAATAGCATCTAAAAGCTCTCTCATTTTTCCTGTCTTTTGTATTAATACTGACTTCAAAAGTACTGACTTCAAAAGGTAACTTTTAACATCCCCCTCGTAACTCTTAATTATATCGTCCTCCCTATCCGAACTCGTAAGAACTACCACGGGGATATCTTTGAGTCCCTCTTCTTCCTTTATCTTCTTAAGTACCTCTATTCCATCAATCTTTGGCAGACGCAGGTCAAGTAAGATTACGTCTGGCTTTGGATAATCCGTATCTGCGTATTTTCCTCGCTTATAAAGGAAATCGAGTGCTTCTTCTCCATCTCGTGTTACAAAAAGCCTGTTTCTCAGCTTACTCCCCTCTAAAGCATTCTCTACAATAAGCACGTGCTCCTCCAAATCTTCTACAAGCAGTATTTTTATCTCTTTCTCTTTTTCTTTCATTTCTACTTCATCATCAACGCACCTTACCGCACCTTACCTTACCTTACCTTACTTTACTCTTTATCTGTGCTGCTATCACTCCCATGAGCGAGAAATGGAGAATCGAGAAGGGTTAACGGTTTCTTTAAATACCCTTTTGCCCCTGCTCTCACCGCTTTAACTGACAAATCCGACAAATCTAATGATTCATCTATTAACACAGTAACAAAAGCAGAAGGGTTTTGATCCATTATCATGCGAGTTACCTCGATACCATCTATTTCCTCTAATGCTGCATCTACAAACACCATATCAGGCTTCAACTCCATATATTTATCCACTGCTTCCCTACCATTCTTTGCTGTTCCAACAACTTCAAAACCGAGCTTCTCCATCCCGGTAGTAAGGGTAGTAAGCATAACACGGATGAAAGTGGAACTATCCGCGATCATTACCCTGTTCCTTTCCCCTTTTATATTTGTCTCCATGTTCTTAAATTTAAATTAAACCTTTTCCTATAAACAGTTCTTATTTCTCTTCGGATGCTGATTCCAGATAAGCCAATAAAATCCCAATTCTCGTACTATCGCGGAGAACTCACCGAAATCTATGGGTTTTACAAGATAACTGTTCACATAATTACTATATGCCTGGATCATATCCCCTTCACTTTCGGAAGTTGTGAGCACAACTACTGGTATATCCCTTAATTCATCAGATTTTTTTATTTCCTTTAGAACTTCATGACCATCGAGTTTTGGCAGTCGCAAGTCAAGAAGAATTAAATCTGGTCGCGGACTTTTTCCTTTGTCTGCATATTTCCCACGATGGAAGAGATAATCCAGCGCCTCCTCTCCATCGCCGACCCAACAAATTTTATTTGCCACTTTTGCATCTTCAAGCGTGCGTATTATAAGCCTTGCATGCGCTTCATCATCTTCTACGAGCAAAATTACAGCGGGTTTACCTTTCATTTTATCATCTCCCCATTTTCTATTGAATTTAGCAATGTAAAACAAACACTGCATCCTTTTCCCCTCTCTGACTCTATCCACACACGACCCCCATGCACTTCGATTATTCGTTTCACGGTAGCAAGACCTGCACCTGTTCCCTTATTCCTCTCTACATGATAAAACAACCCGAACACCTTCTCGTGCTGGCTCGGTTCAATTCCTATTCCATTATCCCTCACAAAAAAAACGCTTTCACCGTCATCAATGCGATAACCAATATCTATTTTTGGATGCGATTGTTCGCCCATGTAATTTATGCTGTTCTCAATCAGGTTCACCAGCACCTCGGCTATCCTCATGCGGTCCATGTGAACAGCAGGTAAGTCCTCAGCCACCGATACTTCAACCCCGCTCGATTTTATTTTAGCAGAGGTTCCCTCCAGGGCTTCCTGAACAAGTTCGCCAAACGGCACGTCTTCCGGCGGATTCACCACACGACCGATACGAGAGAGCTCAAGCGTGTCATTCAGCAGGTGTTCCATCTTTGTAGCTCCGTTTTCTATATATTTAAGGTCATCTTCTACTTTTTCTTTTTCATCCCGTCCCAAATCTTTTCGCAGCATGCCAGCAAACCCCTGAATGGTAACAAGCGGCGACCTTAAGTCGTGAGAGACGGTGAAGGTGAACCGCTCCATCTCCGCGTTCTTTGCTTTAAGCTCCTTAAGGAGTCGCTCGCGTTCCTTATCCGCTTGTTTATACTTGGTAATGTCGCGGCTTATTGTTACGACATGAGTTACTTCGCCCGATTCATCAGCTATTGGAGCTTTTTTAACTGATACATAATGGCGCTTACCTTCAAGGTCGGTATAGGTTCGTTCAGGGATGTACAATTCTTTTCCTGTTTGAAATACTTCTTTTTCTTTTTCCCCGTAGGCTGTTTTCCCAATTACTTCCTCCTTAGTATGCCGTGATATGTTACAATATGCCTGATTGACCAATACGTAGCGGAACTGTGAGTCCCTGATGGAGACTGTATCAGGAATGTTATCAATGATAGAGGCAAGGAACTTACGGGATTTCTCCACTTCTTCCTCCCTGCGCTTCAGCTCGGTAATGTCCTTTGAAATCACTGTTACAGCAGTTGCTCTTCCTTCAGAATCTTTAACCGGACTTAGTGTTCGTAGAAAATACCTGCCGTCTCTTCTGCTTCTATGTTCATACTGGACACTCTTGCCAGTTTCAAATACTTCTTCCACTTTCTCTGCAAACTCTTTCGTTTCCTCTTCGGAATGAGATTCGTCATAACCCCTCCCTCTAACTTCGTCTATTGACAATCCAAGCCGGGATAGATGTTTATCGCTTATGAAGAGATACCTGCAATCTCTACTTACCATGTATACGGAATCTTCGGTAGATTCCATGAGGGAGCAATACTCCTCCTCGCTCCTCCTCAACTCCTCTTCCGCTCTTCTCTTATCCTCCAGCAACTGATGTTCAGCCGAAGCGTGTTCAATCGCTGCAAACAACTCTTCCATGTTCAGAGTTTTCTCGATGTAACAATATGCACCGACTTTAAAAGCTTCTATTACCGTCTCCTTGGATGCAAAAGCGGTGATTATAATAGCGTAGGTATCTGGATTGAGAGCTTTCAGCCCCTTTAATACCTCTACTCCCGTGATGTCCGGGAGCTTCAGGTCTAATAAGCAAATAGGGAACTTTTTCTTTTCTTTTCTCGCTAATGCTAAACCTTCCTCGCCCCTTCCCGCGGTCTTTACCTCGTAACCTTTATCTGATAGTATGTCGCTTAATGTCTCGCACATTTCTGCATCGTCCTCAACCACGAGTATAGATGGCTTCTTCTTCTCTCCCATATCCATCAAACCAACCTTGTTCGCCTTTTAACTTCACCTCCATCTGAAATGAAGAGGAGCACCCCTATAAAACTTTTCTTAAAAGGTTTAAAGAAAAGGGCTGATGGGCAGCTTCACGGTAAATTTAGTTCCCTTACCAACTTCGCTCTCCACTTCTATTTTCCCTCCGTGTGCCTCTGCAGGTTATGAGATTCAACCATTTTGTTTCAAACCTCTTCGTATGATGCTATCAAATCCGCATCGCACTGGGTGTAACCCCACACCCTCTATCCCGTCCGCCTCTGCTTTCGCAAAGGCTTTCAGGACTGCTTTTCCTCGTTCTTCTGGTACATTTCAGTTAACTATATTGCGATAAGCAATATAAACAATTTCCTCTCCTCAAGCTTTGTGCCTGAAAGCCAGATTCTTCTCATAATAGTGAAGCCTCCCCTCCCATCATTAAAATCATTTATTTCCGCGTTTATCAACTGCATAACATGATAATGAGAGGGATTTAAAGGCGCTCTTTTCTGTAACTTATGAATCCAGCTGATAATCCAGTCTTCGTGGCTACATCGCTATTTCTTACGAGTTCCCGCAGCGCCTTCCGATTAACCTATAACCCAAGAAGTCTCCCTCCGAAAGGTGGGAGATGAATTGGGTTTTTATATTACTAAAACATATATTCTTATATATCTTACAAGGCTGAAAGAGCTGGTAAGATGAGGTAGGGAGGGGCGACCCCGGTGCGCCTGTGGAGACCAAGACCTCCGTAACCTGCAAGGGGATCGAGTCTGGTTGAGGAAGCAGGAACCTCCCAGTGGCTTCCAGCGAAACGCGCTCCAAACCAGAGGGGATGTAGACGTAACGTGAAGGAAAAGTTGGAAGCCCCATGCGTAAGCGTGGGGAGGACGTCACTGGTCTGGAACTTTTCAAGGGGGTAATATCCTAAAAGTTATTTTAGTATAGAGATGTATTTATTATTTACATTACGGTGAAGATACCAGACAAGGAGAGGGGGGAGAAGAAAAGATGACAATAAAGGAGGAGTTACCGCCGGGGGAAGTACCGCCGGAGGAGATTCAGGAGGCGAATATGGAAGTCTCTGCTGCTTTTTCTGACATGTTCAAGCCTGTTATCGGTCCTTTTGGGTCAAAGATAATGGTAACGCAGGGAGCAACGAAAGTGGAAGCTGCTGACCTCGTTTCGAGTAACGCATACAGCCTGATAAAGGAATTGAAATATATGCACCCCACTGCGGACATATTGATAAACGCGGGATTAACACAAGGAGAGAAAGTAGGGGATGGCATAGCTACGGTTATGATTATGACAGGCGAACTGGTGAAGAGAGGATTCGAGTTGAAAAACGAGGGCGTGCACCAAAATATAGTGGTGAAAGGGTATGAGCTCGCTCTTGAGCATGCGAAAGAGGTTTTAGCTGAAATAGCATCTGCGGTGGACGTAAGAGGGGAAGGAGGCGATGAGTTCTTGCGATGCGTGGCGAAGACCGCATTAAAGAAAGGGGATTATTGTGAAGAAGATAAATTGGCAGATGTGGTAGTAGAAAGCATAAAACGGCTAAGCGGTAGCGATAGCGATGGTGAGAGGAATGAGCCAATAGATGTGGACGATGTAGCAATAGAGACGAAGAGCGGGAGCAGAGTGCATGAGACGAGCTTTGCTGAAGGCGTTGTTGTGGACCGGGAAGTTCTGGATGCGCTCCCAACGGAGATGGAGCACGCGAGGATAGCACTGCTTGATTTCCCTATCGAGCATAAGGAGCCGAAGGTAAAGGGGAGGAAGGAGCTGGCAACTGGAACTAGTGCGAGAGAGCGCAGCAAAGCTGGAGAAACGGTTGGTGGTTTTGATTTCCACGTAAAACTCTCAAAACCATCGCATTTCCGCGAGTTCCGGGATACAAGAGCAAGGATTTTTGATGAACTTGTGGACCCGGTAGTAAAATCGGGTGCAAACGTGATTTGCTGTCGGTGGGGTGTAGATGAAGATGCGTTGGGTAAGTTCCGTAGAGCGGGGATAATACTGATAAAAAGGGTGAAGTTAACGGATTTGGAGCGGTTGGAGCGGTCTACCGGTGGAAAGATAGTGAAGGACGTGAGTGACTTAAGCGAAGATAAATTTGGCTTTGCGGGAAAGGTGGTACAGCGAGAGATAAGCGGTGATAAATACGTATTTTTTGAAGATTGTGCGCAAAAGAAATCCGCAACGATAATTATAAGAGGCGTGTCACTCAGGGTTTTAGAGGGACTGGTAGGCGAGATAAAAAGCGCTTTGTACGCCGTTGCGCAACTGTTTGGGGACAACCGCGTGGTGCCGGGAGGCGGTGCAGTAGAGACCGAATGCGCATATCGAGTAAGGAAGTTTGCGAGGAAGATAGCGGGAAAGGAGCAATTGGCGATGGATACTTTTGCTGACGCTTTAGAAGCCATACCAAAGGCAATAGTGAAGAACAGTGGAATGGACCAGATTAATGCACTTGCGGAGCTTCGGACTGAGCATTTCACAGGTAATAAAAGTGCGGGAATATCTGGCAGGGATAAGTGCGTGAAAGACGTGATGAAAGAGGGGATAATGGAGCCGTTGAGGGTGAAGTTACAGGCGCTTATTTCAGCTGCTGAGGCGGCAACCAGAATGATGAAAATAGATGATTTGCATATTGCGAAGAGTGAGGTAAAGGAGGAGGCAGAGGATATCGAAACGCAGATAGCGGGCAGAACAAGAGAATTGATAGAAACCGAGAAGAGACCGGAGGAATTCAAATATGTTAAAGGTGGTAGGGTGAAGTATTAAAACCTTACACGAGCTTAGCAACAAGTTCTCACCTCTTTACACCTATGCTACTCGCTATTGGCTCGCATTTCGCCCTTAAAATATATATCAGCCTGCCCCCCCCCCCCAAATCAAATTTTGGAATGCACAGCACACACTTGCAATCGCTTCCTGCACATCTTCTGTTGTAGCATCGTTTATTGCAGATATTCCACTTTAATCTCACTTCGCCCTCCCAGGACCTCCACCACCCCGGGTAGTATATCCCGTACCTCGTGGTCTGACAACAGGACCTGAGCCAGGGTAATCATATCGGTAAGGCGAGTAGTATCCATATCCACCACCGCATACCCAAAAGAACCCCCAGGGATAATACCTGGTTCTCTCTCTGACTACACGAGTTTCATTTACCGCCGCCGTCTCATTATCAGCAGAAACATTAAAGAACTCTCGCTGGAACGTTTCGTTTGTCGCCGCTTTCTCTTTCAACGCAAGCACCTCCTCGTACGACTTCTTCGTCTCTACGTTCACTGCCGCATCTATCGGTCCACTCAACTTGTGTTGAGGATACTTTATTGCATACATCGTCCCCGCAAGAGGTGCAACGTGCTCAATCTCTGCGGGTTCTCCTGATTTATACCTGACATCACTCCTCAACGATACGAAGTTATTTCCTTCCGCACGAATCTTGAACACGTCCTCTTCATAATCGTCTGAGCCCGCAGCTATACAAACATATTTGCTGCGACCATCAGAATAAGTCGTAACATAAGCAACTATATCTCCATTCGCACCAGAGAACCACGAATAATACCAGAACGCCTCCCATCCACTACTCTTCTCGCTTTCTATCGCAGTTGTGACAAAGCCTATCTCCTCTAACTTGTCGTGCACCGTTTTATCAATATCCTTCGCCTCTCTTCCATATTTATACATTATCCCTGCAACGCCATTTTCATGCACCCTCTGTGCACTGTAATGGTCTATCGAATCTCCGCCAAGCGTGTGATAGCCGAGGTATGAAACTAAAGAGAGAGCGCTTTCCTGGTCTTCTGTGTACTTCGGAGTTGCTAACAGCGGTGCTATAACGAATGGAATCGAAGCCACTATGAGTATCACTATAACAACCATAGCCGCTATTATGCCTATATCCTCTTTAGCAACCATTTCTCCTTTTTATTTATGACATTATCACCGCCATTGCCACCACCGAAACCGCAACGTATAAAACACCTGAAAGGATACCAGCCGCGATGTTCCCGTTACTTATCGCCTCTTGCAGTTTTATCTTCGGCACTAATAATATATCAAACGCGAAGAAGAGGAGTGTTGCAACGAACGAAACCCCTACGCTCCAGCCAATTGTTAAGACGATGTCGTTAACCAGCGAGACACCTGTCCCCGGTGACATAATCGTTGCCGCAACTACCAGTCCTATGCCGAGCAACATCAAACTGAAAAAAATCGCAACCGCACTGTTCCTTCCTTCTATCGCTTCTTGCAAATCGAACTTCCTGAACACGATTATATCATAAACTTTTACCAACAGCATGCTAAGACCTATCCCTATTACCAGCCATAAGAGTGCTACTGCTACTGCTACCCACGCCGTTACTATCATTTTATTTTATACACCTCCTATTATTTTATTCAATATAATCTCTGCTTTACCACCCAGCATATTTTCCATGAACTCCAGAACCTTTTTTGCATCTCCACGCCCGCATGACATCACCTCTACGAATATCTCATTCTCCTCCGGATACGTATGAACGGCAATATGGCTCTCTGCAAGCAATGCAATCGCTGTCAGTCCCTGTGGCGAGAACTTATGGCTGACTGTTTTCAGTAACGTCAAATCCATCAGCTTCGCCGCTTTCTCTATCGTTTCCTCCATTAACTCAACATTTTCCAGCTTTTCCATGCTGCAATCCTTTATCAGTCCTATAATAGCTTGAATTCTTGCCATTTCTCTTCTCTTCACCCCGGAATCAATCCCTCTCCCTTGAAGACCGAAATTGCCTCCTCGTAGCTCAAATCCTCAGGCGGAAGTGTCAAGTAAGGCTTTGGAAACGCTTCCTCCTCGTCCAGCACCTCGTCCATCTCGATGTCCTCACCCACGAGCAGTCCCCTCGACCTTATCAATTCAAATATCCGTGGGTAAAGGTCATTGAATTTCTCTTCTGTAAGTTCGCCCCTTTCATTAAGAGTTGCGAGTTCATTGTCCGGCTCGTTTATCTTGTCCAATACCTCTTCTTTGTTCTCCTCCAGGAATGCCCATGTCCCGCCACCGGAAATGCTTATCAATAAGTATATGTGTGTCATGGCAATTACTTCTTTTTTAGATCCTCGTCGAGTGAGGAAAGAGACTTTGAGACTTTCAGCTCTTTCTCGATTTCGCTTATTCCCATGTCTTCAGTTCCTGCGGAGGTGCCGAGTTCTGCCGATGCATCCGCTCTTGCCTCTTCCATCCTGGTCTTCTCCGTCATACGCTGCACCGTTAAGTTAACGTCGCTAATCTCTCCATCTGTTCCTGAGAGCGCCTCATTAACCCTTTTCGATGCCTTCGCCATCGCATAATCGGATTTCAAATCTGCTCGCTTATCTGCAAATCGCTGTATCTTCGCCGTTAAATCCACCTGTTTGTCCTTCAGCATCCTCACTTTCTTCTCCATCTCCGCAACGGACTGCTGAAGCATCGGTATTCTTTCTCTCGTCCTGTTTTCCTCCTCTACCTGTTGTGTTGCTGCGCCGTTCAGTTGTTCCACCTGCCTCTCCGCTTTCTCGCTTTTCTCGCCCTCTAATTCAGGCAGTTTCTCCTCCAATGCCTTTGCCCTCTTTCTGTATTCCAGAGCTTTGTTGTGCACTGACCCCACTTTCTTCTGTGCTTCATTTAATTCACGCTTTTTCAGGTTCTTCGCCGCTATCGAATCCCGCACTGCGACATCCACCCTCTTCTTCTCTTCAAGTAGTTTCTCGTGTGCATAGTCGAGCTGCTCTGCCGGCTCTTCAAACCGGTCTATTACTTTACTGACCTTCGCCTTAGCCACATTTGAGAACCTATCAATTAATCCCATTTTTCATCACCTCAAAAAATTTCCAAACTACTTCTTGGTATTTCATTTCCCCTATATACTTCTACTCTTGCCCCTGCGGGCTTTTCTATACTGAGGATTTCTCCTGTTCGCTCGAACTCGCAATCTGCATACGTTACCTGCGTTCCAACGGCAATATCCCAGGGGAAAGACCCTTCAACCAGGACTATCCGTGCTTTTCCCACTTCGTTCTCTCTCACTTTTTCTCCTTGAAAGTCAAATACAGCTCCTTCCTTTAATTTATCGGGGTCAGGTGCATCTGCTGATTCGACTTCGTCAAGTAATTCATGTGTCGTCCCCTCCTTTGATAACCATTTGTGCTCTTCCGTGTCTGAGAACTCCAAATAGAACTCTTCCCAGCGCCCTCCTCCCCAGTCATAGACCAGCCTTCCAAGCACGGTGAAATCTAATCCATCTATCGTTCCGATACTGCCTTCCCTTAATTCTTCTGATTTCGTATCTACTTTACCCTCCCCCCGCTGCTTCTTCCTTTTTTCTCTTTTGATTTCAAGTATCCTTTTGCTTCGCTCGATTAATCCCATCCTGAACTTTTTCTTTGATATAATATAATATAATATAATTGGGTATATAAATAATATGTTTTTCGGTAGCCAATTCATTCTATACCTATTTCATGGGAGGGGGTTGTTTGTAAGCTAAACAAAGGAATAGCCCCTTCATGGACAGCAGTGGCGACCAGTGCGCCTTTCACTCCTATCTCCTCCATCTTATATACATCTTCACAACTTCTAACACCACCACCACATAGGATATCATGTTCCGAGAACTCCACTGCACGAGCAAGGAAATCAAAGTCTATTCCACTTTTCGTTCCTACCCTATTCAGTTCCAATACAATCACATCCTGTATTGGATACTCGTTCAACTCTTTTATTAACAACAAAGAGTCAATCTTCATTTTCTTATCGCTTGTCAGCACTTCTTTATTGAAGAGGTCAATGCTTACAATTATATTTTTTGGAATATCGCTTTTTGATGCTTCGGCTATCAACTTCATAGATGCTGTTTCTGTTCCTAAAATAATGCTATCAGCTATTTCTGCTTCAGCAGCCTCTTCCAGGTCATTCACCGTTTTTACACCATAATCTACCATTATTCTCGCTTTTCTGTTATTATCCCTTATCTCCTTTATTATCCATTTATTAGAACCCGTGCCCATAAGCCTGTTCAGGTCAGCGATATAAACATCCGCAGGTTTTAGCTTTTCCATGATACGGACAGGGTCAGAGGAGTCGATGATAGAACTGAAGAGGTGAATTGGCTCGTATTTCTCACGCTCTCCTTTCTTTGCATGCACTACCACACCGTCGAGCAAATCCATCACAAAAATCAGTTTGAGGTTCATTTTTCTCTATTTGCGTTACATAAAGATTCATTACTTTTTATTTAAGGGGTATAAAATTACAATCAAAGACATCAAATGCGAATAGAAAGAGCACGTGGGACGAGGGATTTCTTGCCCGCAGAAATGTTAAAGAGAAGGATAATGGAAGCGAAAATGCGTGACATAGCAGAGAAATGGGGCTATGAAGAGATAAGAACGCCCACTTTTGAACTCGCTGAACTCTTCACGCTTAAATCCGGCGAGGAAATCCTGAAGAATATGTATGAGTTCAAGGATAAAGGAGGCAGGCATTTAGCACTGAGACCTGAGCTTACTGCTCCTGTGATAAGAATGTATGTTAACGAGCTGAAGATGGCGCCGAAACCAGTGAAGGTTTATTATTTTGGCAATTGCTTCAGGTATGAGGAGCCACAAAGAGCGCGTTACCGAGAATTCTGGCAGTTCGGTGCAGAGATAATAGGCTCAGACAGCCCGGAGGCACAAGCGGAAATAATCGCACTCGCATTTTACTGCCTGAAATCGTTAGGCATAAAAGCAGAGCTGTATGTGGGTCATGTGGGGCTGATAAGAGAGGTATTACAAGCTGCAAATATGGAAGAGGCTGAGATAAATAAAGTGATGAATCTAATAGACAAGGGAGAAAGAGAAGCAGTAGTTGAGTTTATGGGCGGGATAGGGACAGAAAGAGAGTTAATTGATGATTTAATAAGTTTGGTAGATTTAAAAGGAAAAGACGCGTTGAATGAAGCACGGGCACTTAAAATAATAGCTTCTAATAACGATGCGTTGAAGGAATTGGAGATGCTGCTGAAGATCATTGATTATTACGATATTGTTTATACTTTAAACCTTGGTATAGCGCGGGGTCTGGATTATTATACCGGAATGGTGTTTGAGATATACAAGGCTGATGGTAAGTTAGGAGCACAGAATCAGGTTTGCGGTGGCGGCTCATATCGGTTGGCTGCTTTGTTCGGCGGTGCTGACACGCCTTCCACAGGTTTTGCCTTTGGCATTGACCGATTAGCCGAGATATTCCCTCTGGAAACCGATGATTTGAAGAGAAAGGAAGTAGTAGTGGTGCCGATAAAAGAGAAAAATCGTAACCCCGATGTGATAAAAGAGGCGATAAAAATAGCATCCGAGCTGAGGGAATTCTTTCCCACACATATGGATGTAATGAGTAGAAGTTTAAGCGCTCAGCTATCGTATGCCAATGCCATAAATGCCTCTTTTGCCGTGTTCGTGGGAAAAAAAGAAGTGAAAGAAGGGAAAGTGACATTGAGAAATCTCGACACGGGGGTGCAAGAGAAAATGAGCGTTGAAGAATGCGTGGAAAGAATAAGAAATCAGGTATAACGAGCAATTGGCGAGCATAAACGGGTTTATAAGTCGAACAAGGGATAATTTTGATACTTTATGCAAAATAAGTTAAACCTCGTGAAAATCTGTGCAATCTGAGGGGTTATTATTCCTTTTTCTTCTTTGCACGCATACCACTCGCATGTCCAATATCCTCGCCGGTAATCGTACCAGCCAGAGCATTCCATGCGTATGCAGGATTCAACGAATACGCTTTATCGAGACATCTTTCGCTTTCCTCCTCTTCACCCTGCGACATCAACACCAGCCCCTTTGACATCCACGCCATATAATACTCATCATTCAACGCCAGAGCGGCATCAAAACACCGTAACGCCTCTTCATCACGCCCCATCGAGGCAAGAATACCACCCTTATTATACCATGCCTGAATGATTTTATCATCGTATTTCAATGCTTCATCATAGCATCTTAACGCCTCGTCCTTTTTACCACTCGAAAGTACCAACTGTGCCTTATTAATCCATGCATAACTCAAATCGGGTTTCAATTCGAGACTTTTATCAAAAGCCTCTATTGCCTTTCTTCTATTTCCCATCTCCCTCCACGCTAAACCCAGATCATTCCAGGCACCGTAATTATCCGGGTCGAACGTTAGCACGCGCTCAAACTTCTTTATCGCCTCCGTAATCGCTCCTCTCTGCAACAACTTCGATGCGTTGCGGTACAAAGCCTCGATTTCTTCTTCATTCATCTCTATTTCCCGCTCCTCGTGTGAAGATTCTTCCTTGCCTTTTGAATCTAAGGTTTTTAGGTTAAATTTCTTTTTTAAATTTTCTGATTTTTTTATTGTATATTGCATAGATTATCGCCACAAGCACACAAAATGCTATTAAAATATACACGATTTGATGCAGGTATTGATGTACCAACTCTTGGTTCTCTCCTACAAAATAGCCCAGCAGAGACAATATTGTTACCCACATCCCTGCTCCTGCTGCTGTGAAGATGATGAAGTTTAAAATGGGCATTCTTGTTACGCCAGGGGGGAACGAAATATACTGTCGAACGCCAGGAATAAGTCGTCCTACAAACGTGATGATTTCACCGTGTTTATTGAACAGGATCTCCGCTCTTAGCAGTCTCTTCTCACTCAAAAGCATATATTTGCCGTATTTCATCAAAAATAGCCTACCCAGTTTATAGCCTATATAGTAATTGAAAATGGCACCTAATACGCTTCCCACAATACCACATATAACTACCAAAAATAAATTCATTCCCCCATTAGAACTTAGATAACCTGCCGGAATCATCACTACCTCCGAGGGAAAAGGGAAAAAGGAACTTTCCAAAAACATCAATCCCACTATGCCCAAATATCCTAAATCCAAGACCGTTTCAACGATGAAAGAAACGATTTCCTGTAATGCCCCCCAGATGTTCTCGATCCCAGATAACATGGCAAAACAGAAAGGCATACATCTTTGTTATGCTATTGCACATTTATAAAATAGTAGGAAGATTAAGGAAGCTGGTGGACTGAAGTGAAGGAAGGAGCAATATATGAAATTCGATCCAAAACAGGTAAGAGAAGAGACGAGCAAGGATTTTGAAGCTGCATGGATGGCTGGCACGAGGTATGCAACTGAGAGAAGACTTAACGAAAAATATCCGAGGTCTTTGCTGCGTTTACGTTGCGGAAAACCACATCCTGTGTTTGAAACCATCCAAAAACTAAGAGATGCGTATCTGCGACTTGGCTTTGAAGAAGTCATGAAACCAGCGATAATAGAAGAAGCGGAAGTGAAGCGACAATTTGGAAAAGAAGCACTTGCAGTCTTAGACCGCTGCTATTATCTCGCAGGACTGCCTCGCCCGGACATTGGCATTTCAGAGGCTCGGGTGAAGCAAATGAACGAACATTTTAATAAACAATTCTCAGAAGAGGAAATAGAAGCGCTCAGGAATACGTTGCACCGCTATAAAAAAGGCGAGATAGGCGGTGATGACCTGGTGTATGAGGTGGCAAACAATATGGATGTGGAGGATACGGAAGTAACGAAAGTGCTTGATGCTGTTTTTCCCGAGTTGAAAAAACTTTCTCCTGTTCCTTCAAGCGCTACATTACGGAGCCACATGACTTCTGGCTGGTTCTTGACGCTTGCCGAAATGTGGAACAAAAAGCCGTTGCCAATAAATTTGTTCTCAGTGGATAGATGTTTCAGGAGAGAGCAGCGCGAGGATGAAATAAGGCTTCGTAATTACCATTCTGCATCCTGTGTGCTATGCAACGAGGATGTAAGCCTGGATGATGGTAAGGACATCGCAACCGGGCTGCTTTCGCAATTCGGCTTCCAGAAAATAAGGTTCAGGAAGGACGAGAAGCGCTCGAAATATTACATGCCGGAAACGCAAACAGAAGTTTTTTGCTATCATCCTCGCATTGGTTGGGTAGAACTCGCCACTTTTGGTGTTTATTCCCCCACTGCTCTGGCGCAATACGATATCCCGTATCCAGTGATGAATCTTGGATTGGGCGTGGAACGGTTAGCAATGATTTTACACGATGCAAAGGATGTGAGAGCGTTAGCATTTCCTCAATTTTATGCTCCTTGGGTTTTGAGTGACCCGGAAATAGCGGGAATGATAAGCATAGAAGGGACGCCAGGCACGGCGGAAGGAGATGAAATTATGGAAAATATCGTTCAGGTGTGTGAAGAGAACGGCAGTGCGAAATCACCTTGTGATTTCCTCGCATATCGAGGTTCTCTATTAAGGGAGGATGTTGAAATATGGGTAGTAGAGCCAGAGGAAAACACGCTTCTGTGTGGTCCCGCTTATCTGAATGAAATAGTTGTACACGGAGGCTCTATATTTGGCATACCGAGGAATAAGAAATGGGAAACGGTATTTAAAGAGGGCGTGCCAACAGGCATAAGGTTTTTAGATGCTTTTGCCGCTTTTGCTTCGCACAAAATAGAAGAGGAAGTAGAAAAAGGGGCGATAGATAATAATGACTGTGAAGTAAAGGAGAAGATAGTGAGAAGTGGAGCGGATATAAATATAAAGATTGATGAAATGGCAGTGCGTTACATCACGTCGAAGAAGAAAAAGATAGATATAAAGGGTCCTGTTTTTATTACCGTAGTGGCTAAAAAGGTTTTATAACACCTTACTCATCACTATCGCTCCTTCACCATTTTTGTAATAGAAAGGAGCAAACCCTATTTCGACAAATCCCATACTTTTATACAATCGCTGTGCTATCTGATTACTTACACGCGCCTCCAGTTTTACATACCCCACTTTTCTTTTCCTCAGCACGCTAAAACCCGCTTTTAATAACGTCCTACCCACGCCTTTCCCTCTATATCTCGAATCAACAGCAAGTGCAAATACTCGCCCTTCTCCCTCTGGCGTTAACACCATAACCACGAAACCTATTACTTCTTCTTCTCGCTCTGCAACTAAGAAACCCTCAGGCCAGTTATCATATAACTCCAGATACAATCCCGCATTGCCATCTAAGTTCGATTCTTCCTCTATTTTCATCATTCTCCTGATATCTGATATTTCAAAATTCCTTATTTTTATCTCGATTCCTTTTGCCGTACCAACCATCATAGATTTCATTCTTCCATCTCGTTCTTAAGCGTATATTCGATTATTATTTCAACTATCTTTTTCATCATCTCCTCGTTTAAATCATACTCCCCACTTCTTCTGCTCCTTGTTGCACGCTCACACCATTTCTCTATTACCTCTTCTTCCCTTCGTCTGTCTATAACAAGCTTATTCATTTGCACTTTCTCATCCTTCGCCTGTTTCGCATATTGCATCCTTTTCGAAAGTAAATCAGCAATGGCATCGTCTATTTTATCTATTTTATTCCGTATCTCCTCCAGCTTGTTTTCCCCCGATGCCATTTTCACATATTTATAAAGGAATGGAGTAAAATAAGAAAAGAGTTACAAAATCGTGATGCAAGAAAGAGATAACGAAAGCGAAGCTGAACCCGAACCCGAACCCGAACCCCCGGATAGCTTTAATAGCACAAGCTTGGGAAGGATAAGGGGCATAAGCATAGGCGTAGGCATGAGTAGGGATAGAAACGGAGGGTTGTATGCGTATGAGAATGCAAGAAATGCAAAAGAGAACCATGCTTGGAAGCAAAGGCACTGGCTTATCTCTTATTGTTACTCCTACTCCTACTCCTACTCTTACCCTGAGGGCTCTTCTGAATCATACCTCTTCATTTTTTCACGACTTCTCCGACTTATTTAGACAGGCTCCCTTCTCGCTGCTATTTTGCTCTTTCACTGGTCTTTTAGCAGGAATTGGTTTGAGTTTGATGGCAGATATGCTGCAACTGCTACCTGGTCTCATGATACTCATTCCACCTGCAATTGCCATGCGTGGTAATGTTTACAGTGCACTAGTCTCTCGATTAGGAACTTCTATGCATCTCGGTCTTTTCTCTCCTACATTGAAAAAAGGAGGCGCGTTATACCAAAATGCTTATGCTTCCTTGTTACTAACACTCATTCTTTCCGCTATTCTCGGCTTCTTAGCGAAAATAGTAGCAGATGCGTTTGGAATGCCAAACCTCATTTCTCTTCCGGGATTCATTCTCATTTCGGTAATCGGTGGTTTAATCTCCGGAATCATTCTCCTTGGTATCGCAATTCTCGTTTCCATTATTGGCTACCGCAGAAACTGGGATTTAGATAACATGTCCTCGCCAATAATAACCTCTGCTGGCGATATGATAACCATACCTTCTTTGTTCCTGGCTGCTATCGCATTGTTAAAGATAGATGGAGCATCCCCGAAGGGATTGCTCAGCTTATTATTTTCAATTTTATTTATTCTTGCTGCATTTTTCTGTGCCATAAAAGGTCTGAAATCAGCAGATGCCGCGGTAAGACGTATTCTCAGAGAAAGCATCCCGATGCTTTTTGCCTGTGGTATTCTCAGCACTCTCGCCGGAATAACACTGGATATGAAGTTGCCTATTTTAATTGCCGTTCCTGCCATATTAGTAATCATCCCGCCTTTTTTAGGAGAGAGTAATGCGTTAGGCGGCATATTAAGTGCTCGTCTTTCCTCTATGCTTCACATAGGCACAGTGAATCCAAAGCAGTTTCCTGATAAACTTGTCGCTGCGAATTTCGCCGTGATGTACCTCTTTTCCATAGCAGTGTTTCTGTTTGTTGGTGTATTGTCCTACATTGCGAGTTTCCTTCTTGACATATCCACTCCGAGCATATTTGAAATGGTCTCTATCTCTCTTTTAGGCGGTATTCTATGCACAACTTTTCTCAACTTCGCTTCCTATTACATCGCAATTCTATCTTTCAGATTCGGAATGGACCCGGATAACGAGATAATACCGCTCATAACCAGCTTAACAGACGTAGTAGGTGTATTATGCCTTTTGTTTGCGATGTTTATAATTAAACCTTTTTAGAAGAAAGATTTATCAAAAAAATATAAGTTTCTTTGATTATGCAACTTCCTACGAAATATAATACTGGATGCAAGAGCATAGATGAGCTGTTAGGTGGTGGCTTCGAATCCGGTACCGTTACCCAACTATATGGCGAGGCAGGCAGTGGTAAGACAAATATCTGTCTTCAAGTGGCGGTAGAATGCGCGAGAAAAGGGAAGAAGGTAATATTTATAGACAGTGAAGGCTTTTCACCGGAAAGATTCTTACAAATAGCCAGTGCTGAGGCAAGTGGAGATAAAAATCCAGAAGATGTAGAAAGCATAGCACGGAGGATTATAATCTATGAGCCACATAGTTTCGAGCAGCAAACGTCATGCATAAACGAGATTGAGGAGGTAATAAGAGAAAAGGAAGGTGAAAACGGAGTTGCACTCGTAATCCTCGACTCAGCCACTCTTTTCTACCGATTAGAGCTGGACGATGAAAGAAACATATATTTGAGACGTGTATTGGCGAATCAAATAATGCTTCTTTTGGAAAACGCTCGTAAGTATGACCTCGCAGTCATAATAACAAATCAGGTATATATGGATATTGAGAAAGGGAATTTACGGCCTTCCGGCGGATCTGCGCTCGAACACCTCTCCAAGGTAATCGTGCAGTTTGAGAAGACAGCAGAAGGGCGTGGTAAAAGAAGAGCTACTCTGAGAAAGCACAGGTCTATGCCTGAAGATTCTTCATGCGAGTTTCTTATCACGGGTGAAGGGGTGGGATAACTTTTCACCTTTCTCAATGACACTTTCAGGTTATGAGATTTAACCATTTTGTTTCAAACCTCTTCGTATGATGCTATCAAGTGTGCATCGCACTGG
>JAGXOR010000109.1 GCA_023659785.1 Methanomicrobia archaeon LH_S13 | reverse complement strand
GTTATATCTGCTTAAGAGTATATAAAGGTATCTATTTCTTAACTGTTGCAAGGGCGTATTACAGGAGCAGCAGTTATCATCTCATTAATATCCCATATTTTTTCAACTCCTCATGCGAATTTATGTTTGTAAATGTCTTTAAACCGGGGTCTATTTCTCTTATTCTCGCTACGGGTAAGAAATAAACATTTTGGAGTTGCAATAAGACATCGAAGATCTTCCCATCGCCCTTCCCTGCCGTCTCTTTTATCGCGGTCAGCATCGGCTCTTTTCGATAGACCGCATGTAGCGGTTCTACCTGTCCGTTTTCCCATCTTGGCACTACTGCATCGTATCCGGTAGATGCTATCGCAAACAGAAATGTTGCAACAACGGGGTCTACGAAAGGCATATCGCAGCCGATGACGATGGAATAAGGAAAAGAAGCCCTTTCTAAACCCGATAGAAAACCTGCGAGCGGCCCAACATCCTTCGAAGAATCAAAGACAAAAACGATTTTATTGCTATTTTTAATTATTTTTTTTATCCTTCCCCCCTGCTCCTCGTCTCGTGCTGCCACTATTATCTCCTCACTCACGCTCGATATTCGATTAATGGCATGCTGTATGAGCGGCTTATTGTTTAAGGTGGTGGAGCATTTATCGTCGAGTGGATAAAATCTCTGGCTTTTACCACCTGCCATGATGAGTACCGTCTTTTGCGTTTGCATAACACTTTTTCTTTTTTATAAAAAAGTTGTGTAAAATCTGTGTAATCTTGTGGTATATATATTTAAATAGGAATAGAAAAATTAGGTTATTTTACAGATAAAGAATAAAAAACAAGAAGAGGAAAGGAAGAGAGGAGAGTGATGTTGAGATATGGAAACAAGAGATATAATATTTTCGGTTGTGATGGTCTTGTCTGCCTTTGTGCTGGTGTGGAAGTTAGTGTATGGTGATAGTCCCAAGGAGGATCCAGTGATTGTAATGTCATCAGTGATATTGATAGGAATGTTAGCAATTTTGTTTTTAAGCGTGGGTGAGCGGTTACGGAGAATAGAAGAGGAGATAGAAGAGAAGGAACGGTCTTTAAGAGTGAGCATGCAATCAGTGGAAGAGAAAGTGCGTGAGAAGGTGGATACCACAACGAGAAGATTAGAAGAAGTGAGGAATGAGATAATAAGAAGAGGATACAGGTAAGAAAAAAACCACGTGATTTCGCAACACTTTTTCTTTTTTCTAAAAAGAAAACCTGTGCTAAAAGAAAAACTAAGAGACTGTTTTCAGTCAAGATTTTTACTAAGTCTTTACAGGGCTTGCGGGGTCGTGGGGCGGAGCTCCACAAAGGTAAAAAAGTTGTGTGGAAGATAAAGAATGTAAAAGGCGTACAGATTCACCAACCATTATAAAAAAGAAAAATAGAGAAGAGGATTAATTTAAGCTTTTCTGCGTTTGTCCCCCTTCTACCTTATTCCAAGGCTATTTGATAATCTCATATAAAACCGAGATCACCCTGTCTATCTGCTCTTTACTTATGACCAGAGGAGGCACTAATCTTATCACTTTATCAGAAGTGCAATTTATCAAAATGCCCCTTTCGAGCGCCTCCTCGACCATCTCGCCACACGGCTTTGTTAATTCCAGCCCTATCATCAGCCCCTTTCCTCTTATTTCCTTCACTACCTGGTTTGAACCTATCCCCTCATCGTGAACCTTTTTCATAAAATACGCACCAAGTTCTTTTGACCTATCCACCAACTTCTCCTCTTCTATCACTTTTATAGATGCCAATGCAGCCGCACATGCCAGTGGATTGCCGCCAAAGGTTGATGCATGCTCGTTGGTTTCAAATTCTATTCCCTCTTTTGCGAGCATTGCACCTATCGGAAAACCACCACCCATCGCTTTCGCTACCGTCATTATATCCGGCTCAATTCCCTCATGCTCCTTACAAAACCATCTCCCGGTGCGACCAAAACCTGTCTGTATCTCATCTAAAATCAACAAAACACTTTTCTCTGTGCATATCTCTTTTACCTCTTTCAAATACCCCTCTGAAGGAATTATTATCCCTGTTTCGCCCTGAATGGGCTCCAATATAACCGCAGCAGTGTCATTATTAATCGCTTCTCTAATTGCCTCTGCATCATTGTATCGCACAAATTCCATGCCGTTCAGCAGCAAAGGCTCAAACACACTTCTGAATTTTGTTTCAAACGTTACGCTCAAAGAACCTAATGTTCTACCGTGAAAACTGCCCTCCGCTGCTATAAATTTATGCTTTCCCGTTACTTTACTTGCCAGTTTCAATGCCGCTTCCACACTTTCGGCACCAGAATTACAGAAAAAAACCTTGCCCATACCGCTTATCATGGATAGTTTCTCCGCAAGCTTCACCTGCGGCTCCGTGTAATATAAATTGGAGGTGTGCATGAGCTTCTCCGCTTGCTCTTTTATTGCATTCACTACCCTGGGATGGCAATACCCAACTGCGTTTACTGCAATGCCACCAACACAATCTATATACTCATGACCGAAAAAATCTTTTACTATCACCCCTTTTCCCTCTTTTAGCACTATCCGTGGTCTCTTGTAAGTTTGCATTATGTATCTCTTTTCTTTCTCGAAGACCTCTTCTGGGGATGAGAACATTTAACTTACCTCTTTTCGCGAGAGCCTCGCTTCACTCGTTAGATTTATATACCGGTATTTTCTTAAATATAAAAGGTGTTGAAAAGGGCTTCTTCTAATTCTTTTGATGAAGATATGTTTCTATAGTTTCTTATTTGGTATTTTTACCTTCCCTTGGATTTCCCCGCATCTCTTTTATACCCTTTGCAATCTCCTTTACAATCTCCCCTTTTTTACTTATTTTATTCACCAGTACTCTTCCTCTTTTGTCCCAGTGCGTTTTCGGATATGCTTTTTCTTTCTCCACCACCGGCTCCAGGTCAAGCATTTTCGCAACCCTTTCTATCTCTTCTAATTTTGGTGATTTCACTGCATTTCTTCTCGATATTATCCGCCCTTCTCCTTTTGTCTTCCTCACTTCCAAATAAACGGGCCAGATGACTGTTTTTTCCATCATTTTACTGTTTGTTTATTTTTATTCTTTTGTATTTTTATTTTCCCCTATTCTCTTTAACATTAGTATATAAAATCACCTAACAAAAAATGAGGGAATTTAAAGATAACTTAGCGAAAGGAGGGAGGTTAATAGAGATTGAGCGAAGTGTGTCGTCAAAATACGAAGTTGCATCTATTTGTGCAGAGTTTGAACGGAAAGGTAACAAAATGCCGTTTTTTTTCCATTCCGTTGACGGCACACATAAAGTCATAATGAACGTAGTGGGTGGAAGAGAAATACTGGCAGAATTGCTTGGCACCTTATCCGCAGAACTCACACCTTTTATGGCAAAAATCCCTGAAGGTGGAGATAGCGAGGATAGCAAGGTGGAAATAGTTGAAGATTCGCCGACAAAGGAAGTGATTAGCGAGCCAGATTTAAGTGAGATGCCAATATTAACCTATTTCCGTGGAGATGGTGGTGCGTATATAACGGGGGGTGTAGTTGTTGCGGAATTGGATGGTGTGAGGAATGCTTCCATTCACCGGTTGATGGTCCTGGACGATACGAGATTAGCAGCGAGGCTTGTTCCTCCTCGTCACCTGTATAAGATGCATCGTGAAGCGATAGAAAGAGGAGAGGAATTAAAAGTGGGAATTGCCATAGGTATAGACCCACTGGTTCTTTTAGCTGCTTCTACAAGAGTCCCGCCGGGCAAGGAGTTTAATTATGCATCCACATTGAAACGAGGACCAATAGAGCTTTTCAAACTGGATAATGGCGTTGCAATTCCTCATGCTGAATTCGCACTGGAAGGGTTCATAGGCGAAACACGAGCAAAAGAGGGTCCTTTTCTGGATATTACCGGTACTTATGACCGCATACGCGAAGAGCCTGTTATCACGCTTACGCGGATGTATCACCGAAAAGACCCGATTTATCATGCCATTCTCCCTTCAGGCGGTGAGCACAAGCTGCTTATGGGTCTGCCTTACGAACCGCTGATATTTAGAGTAGTAGAGCGTGTGGCACACGTGAAGAACGTATTTTTGACAGAAGGCGGCTGTTGTTATTTGCACGCGGTGGTGCAGATAAAGAAAGAAGAAGAAGGGGAAGCGAAAAATGCGATTATTGCGGCTTTCGCCGCTCATCCCAGTCTAAAACTCGTTGTCGTTGTTGACACTGATATAGACATATTTGAGCCTAATGAGGTGGAGTATGCAATAGCAACGAGGGTTCGATGGAATGAGGATGTGGTGTTCATATCCGGTGCGAAGGGCTCATCACTTGACCCTTCTGCTAAGAATGGGCTCACGACAAAGCTCGGGATAGATGCGACGAAGGAGTTGAGGGAGGAAAATAAGTATGAGAGGGTTGTAACGTAATTACTCAATATCTTGTGGTGGAAAGCACGTCATATAGTTCCTCATTTTATAGAAAAATATGAGGTTGGTAGTAAACGGAGACTATAA
>JAGXOR010000108.1 GCA_023659785.1 Methanomicrobia archaeon LH_S13 | reverse complement strand
TAGTTAATAACATAAAGGTGTGTCTGAGTGTCCCACCTTCGCTCGAAACTCAACCGGTTTTAAGCTGGAAATAGCAGTACCAGAAGATAAAAGTGGCGTTGAGCAAGAACTTTCAGAGGGAAAAAAGTATAACACTGCATATCTAATGTTTGTTTTTTGTTTTCACCTAAACCTCCTTCCTGCTGAGCTTCAAGAATAGTGTTTCATCCTATGACAAGATGCTCCTGAATTCATTCACAGGTGGAGAGAGTAGACCGTGATAAAATTAAAGCAGCCTTGACTATACGATAATGATTGCCCATACAAGCAGAGTCGCACATCTTGCGAGTTCATTTGATGCTCCCATTACGTCCCCGCTTACGCCCGCACCGCCGAAATTGTTTTTCGCAATATGAGAAACGAATAACGCGACTGCGATGCCCGTAAACACGATAAAGAAACGCAAGGAAAACGCAGAGAAGATTAAAGAGATAAGTATGGCAGATATAAGCGTCACCAGGTACCCGGATTTTGAGAACGAGTGAATAAACAAAGCACCCATACCGCGCCCAGCACCTTCTTTTGATTCCCGGGATATCATACAGGTGTTCATGCTTATCTTTGCCGAAACTTCTGCAATCACGAATACAGAAGCGAAATGATAAAATGAACGTAACTCAAAGCTGTGAGCTGGAGCTGTTTTTGTTAAGCCCGCACACACGGTTTCAATAGCAAAAAAGCTCAAGAGGATAACAAAAACAGTGGCAAACAATCCCGCTATTCCTATTTTCTCGTCCTTCATCGCCCTCCTCTTTTCGCTTCTATCCCCACTTGCCATTATCCCATCGAAGAAATCTGCTAAACCGTCCAGATGCATCAAACCCGTGACAAGGTAAATAGAGAGCAGAGTGAGCAAAGCTGCAATTTCTGGTGCCGCACCTAAGAATCCAAAAGAGACAAAAGCCACCACGGCGACAGGCAAGCCAATCAATAATGCGACAAGAGGGAAGAGGTAACTCCTAACCGCTACTGCTTCTATTTTTGTTTCTTTTCTTCTTACGGGTATTTGTGTTAAGAAACTGATGAGATCAAACATTGTGCTGTTTATCCTTTTCTCCCAACGGGCATTATATACAGTGGTTCCTCTTGCTCTCCTGCATTTACGAGTTCTTTTACTCTGTCGTCAATAAATGCGCCTATGACTGCCGTTCCGAGGTCTAAAGAAACAGCCTGCAAATAAACGTTTTGTGCTGCATGTCCGGCTTCTATACGCACGTACCTAATTCCTCTTTTCCCGTATTTCATCGTTGTTCGTTCATAAACCGCAGTAAATACGATGTCTATTGCAGCATCTCTTACCCATTCCTGTCCAACGGCAGCATCGGCAAGCTCAGCTCGTATGTCGCCGTCCTTAACTTTTTCCAGTTCGTGTTCTTCCCAGCTATTCCTAAACTTATAAACGCCTTTGTCAATGTCTTCTGCGTTTCCCACAACTACATATAGCTCAAGGGGATAAAGAGCACCAGCAGAGGGTGCTGTTCTCCCTCCCCCTGGAGCGGTGATACCCTGAGCAGCCCACAGTAGCTGCGATACCTCATCGAGGGTTAAGTTCTCGCCTGAATAATCCCTTATTGACCTTCTTTGTGATAATGCCTCTTCCACAGATGTATTACTTGTATAGCGTGGCTCAGGAAGTTTTATTCTTCCTCCTACTTCTGTTTTTTGCATGTCTTTCATTTTTACGGGCTCCACGGGCTCTGCGGGTTTAGGCTGCTCATGCTGAATGAAAACCGAGAACGTTATTGCAATAACCACTACCAATACAAGTGCTACAATCACACATATAATTATTGTTTTAGTCTGCATCATTCAAATATTTTTTGTTAGTTCTCTAACTCCTGTTGGATCCGCGGGACCGGTTATAGAACCCCTACGAACAAAGAATTTTCCATCATTGCGCTGGTCCATTGCGCTGGTCCTCCCTTGAGGTACAAATATCCCCATAATTTTTTTATTGTCTACGGTATATTCTTTAGTTTCAAGTTGAATTGAAGGATTGCAGTTATTTTTTGCTATATTCCTTATCTTCTCCTCAAATTTCTTTGGAACAGTTATACCTTTAATGGTACATTCATCATCAACGCCTATAAGAATGATTCCACCGTTGGTGTTTGCAAAGGCTATGAGTTCTTTAGCTAATTTGTTTGCTTCAACTCCTTCTTCTTTAAATTCGACTTGTTGATTTTCCCATCCTTTGATTATACACATTCTTGGGTATGGATCTCAAGAGCTTATTCTCTGATACAAAGCGCGAACCGCAGCAGTGTTTTTACCATGAAGTACGGCATTCGTGGAATGAGCCATCTCAGATATTCTTTATATCCCATTCTCCCGGTAACAATCTCAAACCATTTATCTAAAAGCATATTTGATTCCTTCACCATAGAAAGGGTCAACAAATCCCGCAGCATCGCCGACCAGAATTATTCTATCTGAGCATACCTCTCTTTCGTAGCCGCCATAAGGAATTAGATGTGTATGAGCAGTGATATCGGTGCTGAATCCCGATTTCTTAAGAAAATTCATAAAGGTATTCCGTGGGTTCTTCATGCTGGGGAGGATTCCGCCCACGCCAACAGAAAAATGCTTTATACTTTGAAATTTCATTCTCCAGAAGTAGAGTGCTAATGCCTTTTTCCGCACAAGTTTTACTTGCTATCGTTCCGGATGGACCGGTACCTTTAATTATCACGTCATACCGCTGCATTTTATATCAACCACTGTAAAACAACATTTCTCTTACATCCTCCCAATTCACTTCTGTCATCACGCATCCGGTCTTTGAAAGCACCACGCCTACCGCTGGAATGCCTTTCGATGTAACGGATCGCATTCCCTCGTAAAGGTCATGCTGACATGCGATACCGATTACAGCCCGAGGCTTTTTATCCCTTATTGCACGCTTGACAAACTCGCTACCTGGACTGATGCAAATATTTATCCCACGTTCATCACACATCTTTTTAATGTTCGCAATCTCGCATCTACCACACCCTTTGCAGATTATACCGTCTCGCGGTGACGTTTTCGCCGGACATTCGAGGTTGCGAAGGCACTGAGGCAGGAACAATAATCTTTTACTCATCGGTGTTTTTCCATAAGTATCTTTGTATATCGAATTCATCAGTGCAATGCCTATTTCATCCACGATTATGGGGTTTATATGGAAGTAACCGAGGAATAGCTTGGCGGGTTGGTAAAAGAGGTTGAGCACAAAGAGCGTGAATCGTGGGAACAGGTCGCGTTTATAAATAGCTAAGCAAACAGCAGTTAAAATTAACGCTGATACCGCTACAACAAAGATTACAAAAATTTCTCCCACCAGGGCATACACCGAGTCTGGTATTAGATTTATCATTTTGATTTCGTAATTTGTAGTTTGCATTTCTCTATTACTTCTTCACAGTCAACGGTAGTATTGACGCATCCGGAAGTTGTTAAAGGTACGCCCTGCGCTGCAACACCTATAAGCTTTGCGTTTAACATTCCTTCATACAGATTTGGGTAGCAAGCAACGCCTACCACTGCTTTTGGTTTTGGTCTGCAGTGCATGAGGATCCGCCCTGTGAACGTCCCACCTGGCGATATGTACATCCTGATGCCAAGTTTCTTACAAATAGCGCTTAGTTCTGCAATCGCACATTTACCGCATTCCATACAATGGATACCGTCCACCGAGTTCAGTTTAGCCGGGCATTCGGTGCTTCGGATGCACTGCGGCAGAAGTAGAACACGCTCTTCCATGTTCGTGGCGGCGAAATCGGGATAGTTAAGTGCGTTTCTTATCTCTACTGATACCCGGTCTATCAGCGCCGGATCAACACGAAAAAAAGAAAGCGCCCTACGTAATGGCTCATAAAGCAGAGTTATTATGAACAACACGAAATTATGCAATATTATTTTTCCCGTACGCAGCGTAAAAAAGCAAAAGAAGAGCGCTAATGCTATGAGAACCACAAATGCTATTGCTAAAA
The DNA here is from genome assembly GCA_023659785.1 of Methanomicrobia archaeon LH_S13. Lineage (GTDB taxonomy): Archaea > Halobacteriota > Syntropharchaeia > Alkanophagales > Methanospirareceae > JAGXOR01. The sequence goes on along the minus strand of JAGXOR010000108.1, from coordinate 551 downwards.
TTATTATCCCCCTCCCTATTGCTTCAAACACCAAACTTTCTTTGAGAAAGAAAGCGTGGGCAAACGGACTGAAAAATGTCATAATTTTATCAATGTTTCTTTTTGTAAAATGTTTTATTGTGTATTTCCAACTTTTTCGGTGTGATTTTAGACGGCTATAAAATCTCGTTCGTCAGATTCAAGCCATCATATCGTTGAGAAGAAAAGCGATAGATGCAGGTTTCTTATTGACGGATTTTTGTCCTGATAGCGAGACGACTGAGAAAGTCATTTCCGTTTTACACGCTGGTGATGAAATTATTGACTTCAGAGGTGATTTCGTTCTTCAACCTTTACGATAAAATAATGAAATTGGAGAAGGAGGGTAAGAACAGAATTTGGACGAGGTTGCTTAAGAACTTAAGAAAAGTATAGGTGAAGTTGCACCATTAGGTTCTTCTCCCTGGCAATAGCGAACCAATCTGCAAGGTCGAGCCCTGTAAATCTTGCCGCCTACTGGTTGAGTTTCATGCAGAAGAGGGACACTCTTGTAGGTGAAGAGAGTGTCTGAA
>JAGXOR010000107.1 GCA_023659785.1 Methanomicrobia archaeon LH_S13 | reverse complement strand
CCACCCCCCTCTAATACTATCAAATAATAGAAAAATGGACAAAAAGTTCATATTTGTCACCATATCGAGGATGATAGCAGAAAACTTCTGTTTGCGTTTCCGGCATGTAATACCTTGAGCGTTTCTCGTCCCTCCTGAATCTTATCTTCTCAAACTCAAATTGCGAAAGCAATCCAATTGCGATGTCCTTACCATCGTCTATACTTACGTCTTCACTGCACAGAACGCACGATGCAGAATGGTAATCACGAAGTCTTATTTCGCCCTCTTGCTGCTCTCTCCTGAAACATCTATCCACTGAGAACAGTCTTGTCTTATTGGTATTGGTTTTTTATTCCAGATTTCGGCAAGTGTCAATATTCCTGAGCGCTTCTATTTCCTCTTTTGAGATCTCTTTCCCAAAGTATGAGTTCATTCGCTTCACTCTTTCATCTGAAATGCCAATGTCCGGGCGGGGCAATCCAGCGAGATAATAGCATCGATCCAGGACTGCAAGCGCTTCCTTTCCAAATTGCCGCTTTACTTCATCCTCCTCTATTATTACAGGATTCATCACCTCCTCAAAGCCAAGTCTTAGATACGCCTCTCTCAGCTTTTGAATAGTTTCAAACACAGGATGTGGCTTCCCATAGCTCAACTCATGCACCGACCTTGGAAACTATCCATTTTCTTGTAACTATAACCCTTCTGCCCCGATATGTACCTCTCCACCACCTCCCATCCATGTCCCACCGACTGCGGAGCGTTTTTCCGTAAACGCTTTTTGCTTGCAAAAGGGGTTTAATGAACAAATGAACGTGATTCACACCCGCAGCCATGTCTATAACTTCAATATCTATCTCTTTGCAGGTTTCCCTGATAATCTCTTCCGCCATTTCCGCGACTTTCCCTGCTAATACCTTCCCGCGATACTTCTGCGAAAAAACTAAATGGTCCTTTAGTAGAGACACCGTATGCCAGCCATGCCTGAGTTCATGCCTCATTACCTTATTCCACTTCGCCCATCTCCCCTTAAGGTAACTATTAAGCTCCGCTTTTACCTGTTTTTATAACGCCGCTCTCCCTCGGAGCGGAGCCTCGCTGATTGCATCCTGTGGGCATACAAGGGAGCATAACCCACAGCCGTGGCAAAGTTCAGGGAACACCATGACTTCTTTTTGGGCACAGCAACAAGGGCGTTGTATTCACACGCCGCAGCACACTTCCCGCAATAATCATCTGCCCTTACTCTTATAATCCTCCAGAGCTGCTCTTAGCGTGTCCACTGCAAGCACAGAGCAATGAATGTTCTCCTCCGGTAAACCACCCAAAACTGATATGACGTCCTTGTACCCTACCGTGAGTGCTTGTTCGATTGTCTTACCTTTCACCAGTTCTGTAACCACGCTTCCACATGCCATTGAAGCACCACAACCATCGGTCATGAATTTGCAATCTACGATTTCATTTTCTTCGATTTTAATATGTATCTGCAGTGTGTCACCGCAGGGACCTGTAACTCTGGCAGTACCACTGGGAGTTTCCAACTCACCAACGTTTTTGGGATTGTATGCCTCTTCAAGGGTCTTCTCAGTGTATACTTCCCTTTCTCCTTTTAATATCTCCTCTTCTATCTTCTTGGTTAGTTCATCGAAATCGGAAGTTTCATTTTTTTCGTTCTTTTTCTCCATTTTGCTCTCATTTCATCACGCCTTTTTTCACCTTCCACAAATGCCCTTGCATTTTCAATATAGACTATATAAAATTGGGGATATATTAAGATTAAAATTATGGGAAACACAAGGAAGAAGGAGAAGAAGAAGGACAGGGAAGGAGAGGAAAAGATAAGAATAGCTCAGGTTTCCTGTGGCACTGTGTATGGGAACGTGCAACACGAGATTGAGCATGTAGCAGAAGAGACAGGTGCAGAAATATTTGTGCCTGAAGTTGACCTTGACTATGTGGCGGAGAAGGTGGACGAATTTGGATATGACATGGGGAGCAGCATTGGATTAAATGTGGCGTTAGCGAGGGGATACGCAGTGGCGGAAGGGTTATGCGATGCTGATGCGGTATTCATTGCAGGGTGTCACAAATGTCCAAGAGGAGCGGTTATAAGGACGGAAATAAGGAAAATAATACAGGGGAGGACAACCTTGCCGCTTGTTATGTACCCTTTTTCGGAGAGGACAAAGGCAGGGGAGCTGCTGACGAGAATGGAAGCGCTGATTACAATAGTGAAGCGGAGATGGATACTGGAGAGGAAGGAGCAGGAGGGGCTTACCGCGGGCATAGATTCAGGCTCCACAACGACAAAAGCGGCGATAATGCAGGATAACGAGGTGTTGGGAGCTACATGGAGTCCAACTGGGGATGTGATAAAAACAGGTGAGCGAATTTTTGCGAAGGCTTTGGAAATCGCAGGTGTGAAGAGGGAGGATATAGAGGCGATAGGAACGACAGGTTACGGCAGACATGGGTTAGGCGAGTATTTCAAAGCGGATCTGGTGCAAGAAGAACTGACCGTGAACTCGAAGGCTGCGATGTATTTAGCGGGAATAGAAAAGGGAGAAGCAATGATTATTGACATCGGGGGCATGGACAACAAGGTAATAACGGCAAAAGACGGCTTTCCTGATAATTTCACGATGGGGGGTATATGTGCAGGTGCTTCGGGAAGATTCCTGGAGATGATAGCACGTAGACTGGGTGTAGATGTGGTAGAGATGGGAAAGTTGGCTATGGAAGGTGACGCATATAAAGTAAAGGCAGACAGCTATTGCATTGTTTTTGGTATTCAGGACCTCGTATCCGCGTTGTCCAGCGGGGCGAGGAGGGAAGATGTTGCGGCTGCGGCTTGCCATTCAGTGGTAGAGCAGGTAAAGGAGCAGTTGTTACAGGAGATAGACCTCCGACAGCCTGCGATTGAGGTTGGTGGCACTGCATTGGTGGAAGGCGTACCAGTAGCGATGAACGACGTGCTGGGATTTGATGTGATTGTGTCGAAACATCCACAGTATATAGGGGCAGTAGGAGGAGCACTGCTGGCTTCGTCTTTCAGGTAATGGACGTTAAGGTTAAGATAATTCGCAGCCGGAAAAGAAAGAAAACGAGAAGCACACGAGAAGTGGATGGTGTAATCCACTTATATCTCCCAATGAATGGGTCGCTCGCAGGAGGAAGAAATCAAATATGTTCACGACTGAGCAGAATGCACGGCACGCACGTTCGGAACTTGTAACACGAAAGAAAAAACAATCAGGATTTCAGACCGCCTGTTAAAATGCCGAGATTTGTGCATGATTATGTTGTCAAAATCCTAATTTCTAAACCCTTTTGCTGTCATACCTCTATTACCATCTTCGATATTTACTGGAAGCTCTGTTTCTGGGGTTACCTTATATACGTTCGGGCAATTATCTAAACCTAAGCCACCACATAGCCCGTCTTCCGATACTCGCCTATTGTCATCCGTTATATTCATGCTACCGTCTTCATTCACAGTCGCCGTTACCGCCATAGGACCGCTGCCTTCGATGGTTTTAACCTCCGTAGTAGTGCCGTCAGGGTTTATTTTGCCCACTATTACGCCGCCAGATGCCTCATCGCTCGCGCTTACCGCTCCGATTCCAGCCGTCGCAATCAGGCACATGCTTATCAGGGCAAGCAAAACTGTCGCTTTTTTCTTCATTTTTTTCACTTTCACCTCCTAAAGAGCGCTACGCCTCCTCGGCGTTAAGGCGTGGAATCTCTTCTTTCCCCATCGCTTGCGCCATGCCCGTCGGCGTTGAAGCACCCGTACAAACCTCGGATGGAACAGCATATAATAGAGCGGTGGAACAAGTTACAGATCACCGTGGAGAGCTTTTTGATTGGCAAATACCAAGTCCTACAAAGAAACAAAAATTTATCTGGCAAAAGGAGAAAGCGGGTTAAAAGAGGTGAGAAAATGGATAAGAAGCGGAAAAAATTGTTGAAAGAGTTGATGGAAGAGAATATTGAGTTGTTGCGCGAGCTGGCGAAATACTGAGATGAGATAGCGGAACTGCATAAAAAGGTCTCAGGGAATATAAGAGGGAGAGTGCGGCAAAACTCTACAAAGAGCGAGGAGTAAAAGACAGCTTAAAGAGGTAGTTGTTCAGCAAAGAGAAGAGCTAAAAGAGAAGGACAGAGGAATAGAGCGAGATAGTCTGGGGGAGATAAGAAAATATCTAAAGATTCCACACGTAGTGATAATTAGCGGTGTGAGACGGTCCGGGAAATCAACCCTGTTAACGCAGATAATATCACAGTAAACTCCCGCCATTTCCAGGGCTTCAAGATTCCTGGACGCGTTGTGGTCTGCGTTATCTGCATGACCCCCTGCTCAAACACACAAATCTCTCACCTCTGCGATTTCTTCTATTTATGTTGCCCCCAACGGCGCATCTCTGCGATGTTTTCCAAGGGTTTTTGAGACTTATGCGTATCCCCTTTTCTTCACAGATCTGCTTTAACCGCTCGCCGACCTTGGCATAAAGCCAGAAAGATAGCAGCCTATTTACTTTACGAGAGAACTTCCCTCGCTTACCTCTCTTCACATGCTTCAGATTTTCTAAAGAGATAAGTTTGACATTATCAATCTTCCTTTAATTGCTCACCGATAAACTGCCCGTCTTGCCCGTCTGAAGTTACCAGCATCGTGTTAAAACCGGAATCAATGCCAATAACAACTCCCTGT
>JAGXOR010000106.1 GCA_023659785.1 Methanomicrobia archaeon LH_S13 | reverse complement strand
CAACCGAAACAGCTCTGATAAGGCTAAACGATAATGACCTCAATACAGACACAGATGCAGCCGAGACGATTAGTGACAAAGTCGGAGTTAACAGCACCGCGAATACTGCTGGGTTCAACGTAACAATGGTAGAGACTGGTGCGAACACAGGTGTGTTTGAAAGAACAATAACATTTACAACAACAGGTAGCTCATCATCAACTGCTAGAGTACTCAGGGTCGATCCTGGTGATACAATATATGCCAATTATACTGATGCCAATAATGCAACTAGGGATTCACCACTCATAGTTGCAAATGCAACGATTAGTGCTCATACGGGAGAGCTTTCGTTCAATAAATCGGAGTACAACCCAACCGAAACAGCTCTGATAAGGCTAAACGATAATGACCTCAATACAGACACAACAGTAGCCGAGACGATTAGTGACAAAGTCGGAGTTAACAGCACCGCGGATGGTGGTGGGTTCAACGTAACAATGGTGGAGACTGGTGCCAACACAGGTGTGTTTGAAAGAACAATAACATTCACAACAGGCCCATCAGATGCCACTACAAGAAAACTCCAAGTAGACATAGGTGATACAATATATACCAATTATACTGATGTCAAAAATGCAACTGGTGATTCACAGCTCATAGTTGCAAATGCAACCATCAAAAAAGTTACTGCTGACAGCTTAACCCTCGACAGGTCATACTACAACGCATCTCATACCGCAACCATTACCATCAACGATACCGAGTCGAACAATGACACAACCTTAGCTGAGGTTTACTACGCAGAGTCAACACCTTACAGCAATGTGAGCGTGAATAGCACTTCCGATACTGAGGAATTCAACCTTTCAATTGGAGAAACAGAAGCAGATACTGGAATATTCACAGGATGGTTCATATTCAAGGTTGGAGGACCGAGCAATGCAGCAGCCAGGGAACTGAATGTATCCAGCGGAGATACCATCAACGTTACATACATCAACACGAAAAACGTGACAGGAATGCAAGAAACGATGGTAAAGAGTGCAACATTCGACAACGAAGAGCCAAGTATAACTGACCTGGATGCTGATAAGGACTTTGCCAAGAACGGAACTGTTGTTACAATAACATTTAATGCAACCGATGCCGTAAGCAGTATAACTTCTACAAGTGCAACTGTAAATGGCAACCCCGCCAATTATTCCGATAAAGTTGGCAGCACCTACACTTACAGCTATAATGTTACCACAGCAGATACGGAAGGAAACGCAACGGTTAATGTGAGTGCAACTGATAACGCTACAAACACAGACACGGATAGCAACACAACTCTGTTCAAGATAGACCTCAGTGCACCGACGTTCAGCAACTGGACGCCTGCAGAAAGCACAGTTGTTAATGCAACTACGACCATCAGTGTGAACTACAACGATGCATACAGCAGTATCAACGAATCAAGTGTGGTGATGACGGTTAACGGCGTAGATGTGACTCCAACAACTTTAATAACCACCGCAGGTGTAAGTTACGATGCAACTAACCTGCCTGAAGGAGCAAACAACGCCAGTGTTAGTGTAGCGGACGAGCTTGGACATGCAAACGAGACACTATGGAACTTCACTGTTAACGAAATCGCACCGATGATAACTAACAAGATACCTAATAAGACAAACAGCACACAGTGATTGCTCCGTCTCTCGTCTTTTTGTATGTTCCATAAGTATCGTTGAACCATGTCGAAACATTTCCTAAGCTGGTGTTCGTATCGCTATAAGATACGTTGATACTGCAGCCGTCACTGACGTTCAATTTCAATGGATCTCCAACTTCGCTGAAGTTGAGAGTATCGTTGGAGAATACACCCGTATTGTTGCCTCCTGTCTCGTTCATTATTAACGTGAGTGTGTCTATTTGCGTTCCATTTGTATATGCCGATACCATTGTAACAGTGAAGTTGTTGTATATGCTCGTATCATTATTCCTATCCGAATCTGTCACCTGCACCGTAGCGGTCGTTGTGTTGTAGAATATTGCAGGCACATCAACTGTCCCGTTCACCGTTCCATTCCATACCTTCGCCGTCCCGTTTACCGTCCACCAGTGCGTGAAACTGATGTTTCTCCATTGAGGATTCTCAGTTGCGTTCTTTTTATCATAGAAGCTGACGTTTATCGTGGTGTTAATGAGTGCAGTGGTGCTATCATTTACTTGTATAATACGGTCAGTCGCACTGGATGCAGTTCCGAAGTTCAGCGTGCCGTTGAATATTCCAGTAATTGCACCTGTCTCAGTAAGATTTATGTCTATACCAGTTGTGTCTTCAGTACTGTAAACATTCACGGTTATATTATCAGGAGCGTTTGTCAAGTCGATACCTCCACCATCGGCATCGTCAATGCTAATCCTTGCTACTGTATCGTTGCCCCATACATTGTCTGAGGTCACGTTGATTGCTGTTCCGGTAATATTTCCAGTCTTGTTCCACCATACACTTACGGCTGCGGTCTCAAGTGTTGGTGCTGTGGCATTAGCCGTTGACTCGTTTACCCATCCTGAAGTGGCATATGTGCTACTGTTATCCCCATATTCGTCATTGTAGTCGAAGTAAACGACTGCGAAGCTACCTCCTGGTGTAACATTAAGCTCACCATTATCTTTGTTGATGACGCCAGTAGTAGCGTTCAGCGTTATTGTATCGTTCATGAACCATCCAGTATCTTCAATATACTCTGTAACATTTGTTATGTTCTCGCTGTCATAACCGCCTGGGTCTTCACTATATGCAGTTACGTTAGTTGTGTTTATGAACATCAACGTGTAGTTGCTCACGTTAGTCACGTATGTCCTTGCTGCAGGATAGTTCAGGTCTGGGTCATACAATGTTACATTAAGAGCATCTCCATCCTTGTATACCGATTCATTTAACGATACACTTCCAGTATGCGTATTATTGAACGCTGCAGTATCAGTAGTAATATTTTCCTTATAACTCGCATTATTCGCATCTATGTAGGTTGCTGTTATCGTATCGTTAACCCATGTTGTATCACTGCCGTTAACTAACAAGGTGCTTCCAGTGCTGTTTCCAGTTGTTGTGAAGTTGAAATTCCCCGTGAATATATAGCTGTGGTAGTCAGTTTCATTAAGTGTTATTGTTATGTTCTCAAGATAAGCATTGCTGACGTTTTGTGTACTGTTGACCGTGACGGATACGTTGTCTTTCACAGCGCTTATATCCAGATCAGGATCAGTTACAGTAACTACGGGACTTTCGCTCGTATTGTAAATATCCTTGTCGAGGCTGACAGTTCCAGTTCGAGTGAGTTCGAACGTCGCTGTATCTTCTGGATGCTGCACATTATAATCCACATCCTCATTATCCTTGAACTGCACATACACTGTATTGTCACCCCTTACCGCGAGGACATCCTTGGCGTCATCGTGTGTGGTTGCTGATGGACTGAAAGTTACATTTCCAGTGAATTTCCCTGTATCCAAACCTGTTTCATTAAGCCTGACTTCGATATAATCAGCAGTCGCGTTTCCTAAGTAGTCTGTCCACGCACGTGCTACGACCTTTTCTGAAAAACTGGTGTCGTTATTATAGTCCTGGTCATTCACTGATATTGTTGCTGTGCTCCCAGGTCCATACGTATCAGAATCCAGGGAAGTGGTTGCAGTGTGTGGATTATCCTCTGGAGTAGTATATTCCGTATACTCTCCTGCTGTATCGTTCGCCCACACCTCACCTGTGGCATCGGTTGAGTTATTGAAATATCGTAGTTTTGCATTAACCGAGATATTATTTTTCTCCCATGGATCTCTTGTAGCGACTGTTAATATAATCGTAAACTCGTAATCACCGCCACTGGTGTTAACCCAGCCGACATCAGCACTTTTATTGGTGGATAGATTTACTGTAAAGTATGGACTGGTCGAAAGTCTTGTGTCATTATGCCCCAAGTAAATCCATTCAGTCTTATTGTAGACTGTAACATTGGCTATATCCTCAATATCTCCCATTGGAGTCGCTGATGTATTTAGTCCAGTAACATTGAACCACGTCAGGTTAGCAGCAGTTGTACTTCCGTTATTGTATGTTACATTATAAGCAATGTAGCTCTTTCCGGGGCTTACGAGGGTTTCTGGAGAATCATAAATCCTTCCACAATCCCATATCCAGGTCATTGTATCATTAACAGGCGAACCGCTTATGGTTGCTGTTATATTCCATAATCCTATTTCCACAACATTTTTCGTGTAATTCGCCCATGTATCTGCAGGAACGCTTATGTTCTCATGAACCTTGCTACCGTTTTTATACCATGTAACATCCACTGTCTTATTCGCTTTCACGCCAAAAGTAGTGCTTGAAAGCTTTGTTTGGGTGGTGTCATGTGAGAAGTAATCCGTAATATAAGGCTCAGGGTCAATTATGCTGTTTATATCCAAAGGCGTTCCAGAATATGAATTGCTTTCGTTCCACATGTTTTGTTGTGAGACGTATTCATTTCCATTTCGTTCTAATGTGTAGCCGTTATCATCTGCGCCCCAACTTTCGTTATAAGTCACATTATCTATCTCTACGCCTGTGACGTTTTTCAGTATGATTGGAACTATTGCAGTATTTACAAGTTTTATTCCAGAGCCTTTTGATTTATTTGTTAGAACGAGGTTTTTGTTCACCCAGTGGTAATAAGACTCAAAAAAAGTTTCATTTCTTGCAATGATAAGATAGCCATCTTTTTC
>JAGXOR010000105.1 GCA_023659785.1 Methanomicrobia archaeon LH_S13 | reverse complement strand
TTTCAGTGAGTGTAATGCACTTAAAGAGTATTGTGATAAGATAAATCAGTCAAACCTGGAGATATCGTGGTTCAAGGATAAGGTTCTGCGGTTTGAATTCGAGACCGAGGAGGAGTTAAAAAAGCGGAAATCTTTTTTGTCCACTGGATAAATGGATGGATGGATGCAACAATTGATGAAAAGAGCATAGCAGCGATCCTTAGTTCCCAAGTGCTCGCGCAACTCAGTACAATAAGGAACGCTGGCGGGCTTATCTACCGGGTTCGGAATGAGACCGGGAGTTTCCCCGCCGCTATGACCGCTATACCCATTTACATATTATTATTTTGTTACATATAAAGGTTGTTGAAAAAAAACGAAAAGTTTTTATATCGATATGTATATATTTACATATCGGTGATAAATATAAAATGGAAAGAAGGAAAATAGTGGTATTGGGAACACTAATAGCGATTACAGCGATTGTGTGCGTGACGGCTGCGGCTTTTTACGCATCTATTGTAGGAACAGAACAAGCCAAAACGGTCAAAGTCTTCCACGCCGGGAGCTTAGCAGTTCCTTTGGCGGAGGCGGAGAGCCAATTTGAGGCTTTAAATCCGAACATAGATGTGCAACGAGAATCAATAGGCAGTATATCGGCAGTGAGACAGATAACTGATGTGGGGAAGAACGGAGAAGTGCTTGCATCCGCGGATTACACGCTTATACCAAGCATGATGTACCCGGAGTATGCAGATTGGTATGTGAGATTTGCAACGAATGATATAGTTCTTGCATATAATCCAGAGTTGAGCATGTATGCGGATGAAATCACACCGGAGAACTGGTATGAGATTCTTCGCAGAGATGGTGTCATCTTCGCCTTCTCAAATCCAAATCTCGACCCTTGCGGATACCGGGCACTAATGGTCCTTCAGCTCGCAGAGTTACATTACGGTGATGAGCAGATATTCGACGATTTGATTCTTGACAACACGGGAATTACGATAACCAAGGAAGGGGAAGGCACGTATTTAATAAAAACGCCAGAAGACCAAAAGCCAAACACAGAGAAGGTAGATATAAGACCAAAATCGGTTGAACTCGTAGCATTTGTCGAGGAAGGTGGGCTTGACTACGCATTTGAGTACAGAAGCGTTGCCGTTCAGCACAATTTAGCGTTTGTGGATTTACCAGAGCAAATAGATTTGAGCAAGGTGGAGTATGCAGATTTTTACAAAAAGGTCAAATTGGAAACCGTGGATAGGAATACAAAAACAGGAAAGCCAATCGTATATGGTATAACAGTGCCGAAGAATGCACAAAATCCAGAACTCGGGCTTGAGTTCGTGAGGTTTGTGATAGGCGATGCTGGGCAGGAGATTTTCGCTGATAGGGGGCAAACCCCAATCGTCCCGGCAGTGGGAAGTGGAAATTTGCCGGAAGAGCTGAAAAGTTTAGTATATGTAGAGTCCGCAAAGCCGAAACCGACACCTACTCCAAGTCCAGAGCCAACATCAACATCAACATCAACACCGACACCGAAAACACCGGGTTTGTAGCCGTATTTGCCGTTGCTGGAATATTAGCAATTGGATATCTGGTGCTGCAAAAGAAAAGGAGATAAAAAAGATAAAAGAGAAACTAAAGTTGAGAAGGGGGGGGGATAGTAGTTCTCCCTCTTTTCTTTTCTTTTTTGTGTCTTGCAAAGTATCACGAAATAACAAACTCGTTAATTAACCATCAACCCTGTGCAGCACAGCATATTGGTGAGCGAAAAAGGATAAAAGAAATAGCGAAATAAAGGAATAAATAGCGATGAAATTACGTTCGAGATTACCCGGGACGGAAAAACTAAAGAGGGAGAAAATTTATGTCATTTTCCTCTTTTTAGGGCTCGTTCTCGTTGCTTTTGTCTTTATTACGCTTGGGAATATGCTTTACAGGCAAACGGAAGACTTTCCCGCGTTAATTGATGCTGCAACGAACTTAGTGGTTCTAAAAGCAATAGGGATAAGCATTTCTATGGCTATGGCATCCACACTAATTGCTTTCTTTTTCGGCGTCCCATTAGCGTATTTCCTCGCAAGAAAGGATTTCCCGGGTAAGAGCATTATAGAAGGCATTGTGGACATCCCATTGATGATTCCACACGTTATTGCCGGGATTGCGTTATATGGAGTGTTCATGCGGTATGGAGTGATTGGGGCGCCACTAAAAAGGTTAGGAATTGTAATTACAGATGCGTACCTTGGAATCGTAATTGCAATGCTCTTCATGTGCCTTCCATATTTAATAGATACTGCGAGAGCGGGTTTCAAGGAGGTTGACCCGCGATTAGAAAATGTTGCACGCTCATTGGGCGCATCGCATTGGAGAACATTTAGAGAAATAACGTTTCCTCTTGCTTTTCCATCCATATTAAGCGGTGCAATTCTCAGCTGGGGGCGAGCGATAAGCGAGTTCTCGGCTGTGCTGATTCTCGCATACCATCCCATATCTGCACCGATTTTAATCTACGAGAAGTTTACATCTTTTGGGTTAGCTGCCTCAAGACCGATTTCGGTTTTGTTAATCTCAATTTGTTTGGTTATTTTTATCTTGCTGAGGATGCTACAAAAAGGAAGAAAATGATAGAAGTAAGGAACTTGTCCAAAGATTGGAAAAAGTTCTCGCTAAAAGATATAAACATTGAGATAAAAAAGAACGAATATTTTGTGGTATTGGGTCCTACCGGTGCTGGAAAGACTTTATTACTCGAAATAATCGCGGGTTTTTATTTTCCCGACCGCGGAGAAGTCAGAATAGCAGGGCAAGAAGTAACGAATTTACCACCCGAGAAAAGGCGAATTGGCTTTATTTACCAGGATTATTCCCTGTTTCCACATTTTAGTGTCGAAGAGAACATAGAATTCGGCTTGAAATTGCGAAAGTCCGCATCCCCGGATACGAACAGAAAAAAGTTGAAAGAAATAATGGACTGGCTGGGTATAGCCCATCTTGCACATCGCTATCCCGCTACGCTAAGCGGTGGGGAGCAGCAAAAGGTTGCCATTGCCAGAGCGATTGCCATTAAACCCTCAATATTGCTTCTGGACGAGCCTTTAGCTGCTTTAGACCTCAGAACGAAAGATTATCTGAGAGAAGAACTGAAGCGGGTAAAAGAGGAATTGGGAATTACAATGGTTCACGTAACGCATGACCAGACAGAGGCGATGGTTTTAGCAGATAGAATAGCAGTAATGATGAAAGGGCGAATAATGCAGGTCGGCACTCCTTACGAGATATTCAACAAACCCCAAGATGAGGAGATAGCTGATTTTGTTGGTGTTGAGAACATATTGAGTGGCGTGGTTCGAAATAATGAGAACGGTGTTGCAGAGATAGAAGTTGATTTTTGCCGTAACATATTTGCTGTTTCCGACTACCGTGCAGGCGCGGTAAAATTATTTGTACGACCAGAAGACATAATTTTGTCGGAAAGCCAAGGCGAAAGCAGTGCAAAGAATGTCATGAAAGGAAGGATAGAAGCATTGGACGATATTGGCCCTTTAACACGTGTGAAGATAGATAATTCGCTTGTTGCTCTCATTACAAAGCAATCACGAGAAAGTATGGGGTTGCAAAAGGGTGAGGAGGTCTATGCAACTTTTAAAGCTACTTCGGTTCATGTGGTGAGGTGATATGGTGTTATGAACAAGAATATGGATGAGCTAACATACAGACCAATAGGAATAATACACACGGGTTTCAGGGATAAAAAAGTAGCTCCGATTCAAGGTGTGTTCGCAAAAGACGCAAAGGGTGAGGTAGAGGTGTTTCCCGAATATGCCGATGGACTCAGGGACATCGAGGTCTTCTCGCACGTCATCCTTATTTACCATTTTCATCTCTCTGATGGCTATTCATTGATTTCAAAGCCATTTTTAAAAGATGAACAGCACGGAATCTTCTCAATAAGGCATTTCAAAAGGCCTAATCCCATCGGATTATCTGTTGTGAAGTTGAAGGAAGTGAGAGGGAACATACTGGAAATCTGCGAAGTTGACATCATAGACGGGACACCACTTCTCGATATAAAGCCCTTCGTGCCGCAGTTTGACCATAGAGATAATGCAAGAAGTGGATGGCTTAATTCTCTTGAATATGAAGGTGAATCTGGCAAGCACAGATCTGAATAGAGGCAGGGAGGGATGAATACAATACAATGTTGAAGAAACTGAAGCAGTCAAAAATCAAGATCATCACAATACTATCCAGTTTGTTTCTCGCTCTTTTTATTTCGGTTCAGATTATATGCGTTGTCACACACACCACGCTATCGGTATTAATATCAAGCATTCTCTCAGAGGAGATACAATTTGCAATAAGATTGAGTTTGACAACGGCTGTCATATCTACTATTATATGCATCGCCATCTCCATACCCGCAGCGTACGTATGCACTTGCTCGATACGACTTCTTTGGAAAGAGTGTGGTCAATACGATTCTTGATGCACCGCTGGCGTTACCACCGCTGGTCGCAGGTGTGGGGTTGTTAATTCTATTTGGCAAGATCTCATTCGGGAAAGCGCTTGCCGATGCGGGACTTACGTTTGTGTTCACGCCGCTGGGGATAATAATTGCGCAGTTCTTTGTGAACGTGCCGTTCATGTTCAGGATACTACGTGGAACGTTTCAGAGTATAAATCCGAGATACGAGTACGTAGCGGAAACGCTTGGCTGCACCGAGGCGCAGGCGTTCTGGCGTGTAACACTACCAATGTCGAAGAATGGACTCTTAGCGGGCTCCATCATAACATGGTCAAAAGGAATAGGGTTCCAGTTTAAGTGGTCTTTCATAGTCATAAGACCACCTCCACCTGAGGCT
>JAGXOR010000104.1 GCA_023659785.1 Methanomicrobia archaeon LH_S13 | reverse complement strand
TGATAGCATCACACGAAGAGGTTTGAAACAAAATGGTTGAATCTCATAACCTAATAGGATAAAGGATAAATATGGCACAAGAAAGGGAAAATGAAGAGGAAGCAGAAGAGGGAAAGGAAAAGGAAAAGGAGGGTATGTTAATACCAGGTCCTGATTACTTAGCAAGTGGTGTCCACATAGGAACGCAGCAAAAAACTGGTAGTATGAAACGATTCATTTATCAGGCAAGACCGGATGGGTTATATTTGTTAGATATAGAACTTATGGATGCGAGGCTGAGAATAGCAGCGAGGTTCTTAGCAAATTACGAGCCTTCCTCTATATTGGTTGTATCCGCGAGAGAATATGGACAACATCCTGTGAGCATGTTCGCTAAGGTGATGGGAGCAAAGTCAATAGTCGGGAGATTTATCCCCGGAACTCTAACGAATCCAAAATGTAATTTCTTCTCTGAGCCTTCCATATTGGTCTTGACCGATCCAATGACCGATGCGCAGGCTTTGCTGGAGGGTGTGAACACGGGTATACCGCTGGTGGCTCTTTGTGACTCAAACAATTCAACCTCTAACGTAGATTTTATCATTCCTACGAATAACCATGGAAGAAAAGCACTTGCTACTATTTATTGGCTGCTTGCACGCGAGCTGTTAAGAGAACGGCATCGTAGAGAAGGTAGTAAAGAAGAATTCACATTCAATTACGATGTGGATGATTTTGAATCGGAGGTATAATGGAAAATGAGAAGAGCGGCAGTAGCAGGTGCCTTCTATGAAGGAGAAAAGAGCAGATTAGAAGAACAGCTAAGAGAATGCTTCTCTGGTGTAACAAGAGAAGAAAAAGAGAATGTTCTCGGTGCTGTGGTACCTCATGCAGGGTATATGTATTCAGGAGGCGTAGCGGCGAATGTTTACGCCAAACTACCCATGGCTGATACGTTCATCATTCTTGGTCCCAATCATCAGGGTATGGGCTCGCTTATTGCTGTTTCCGCGGATACGTGGGTAACGCCCTTAGGAGAAGTGGAAGTGGACAAAGCATTTGTGGATGCGCTGCCAAAAAGAATTATTGACGTGGATGAAACAGCGCATAAGTACGAGCACTCCATAGAAGTTCAGCTCCCTTTTCTTCAATTCTTATTCGATAAACATTTCCGGTTTGTCCCCATCTGTATGGGCTTGAGCGATGAAGAAACAGCAAAAGAGATAGGGGAAGACCTTGCCGACACGATTGCCAAATTTGATAATAAAGTAGTTGTGATTGCAACTTCGGATTTCACGCATTATGAACCTGACAGCATAGCAAGAGAGAAAGACGAATACGTGAGAGAAGCGATAACGGAATTGGACAGTGCGAAGTTTTACAACAGGATATATGAGCGAAATTCGACAGCATGTGGCGTTTGTCCAATAGCAGCGATGATGCATGCGGCGAAAAAACTTGGTGCACGCGAAGGGGAATTGATAAAATATGCAACGAGTGGGGACATTATTGGTGATAGGTCAAGTGTCGTTGGATATGGTGGTATCATAATCTTTTAGGGAAAATGCTCAATAAAGAGTGAGAAACCCTAAATCCTAAGGGAACTCCCAATAAATAGTGTTAGTTTTCTTCTAAAATACCCCAGCATCATCAAAGCCTGTTGTGGGTATATTATTATTTGTGAGTATCCTGAACCTCAATAGTGCTGCAATTCCACCCAACCCATTTAACCTCTTGCCTGGCTCGAACTCGGTGCTGAATACCACTATTTTTCCTCTTCCTCTCTCTACGTCTTTAAGCATACTTTCTATTTCCATTCTCTCTTCTTCGTTCTTCTCCTCTTCTACCCCTGGCACCATGAGCTTTTCATCACTAATCAGCAGCGTTTCTATCGCACCGTACTGCAACGCATTTCTCACCTGGGTTTTTCCATACACTACCTTCCCTTCCTTTTCTTTGCTTATCTCTTCCATTAACCTATCCAGCAGCCTAACTTCCAGGGTCAACCTCTCCTCCCTTTTTAGCCTTTCCACCGCTCCTCTTTTTAAAACTTCTATAAACCCTGACATGCCGATGCTCGAAGTTTGCTCCGTTCTCGCCCTCTTCGCTAACTCCGCATCCTTTTCCTTCATGAAAGAAAAGAAATCGTTCTTTACGAAGCCGGGACCCGCAATGATTATTGCTTCCGCGGATGTGGAAAGAAAAGAGTTTTTCAATTGGTTTAGCACAGCAAAAAAAAAATCTTTTTTACTTCCCTCTCCTCTGCCCGAATCCATGCCTTTACCCGAACCATATCGTATTGAAAAAAGCTCATCCACGCCATATTGTCTCACTCTTCCCACTACCACCTCTCCTTCCTCTATGGTGACTATGATTACATCAGGAGAAGCAACGGCTTTTTCTGCCTCTCTTATCCTTCCCAATTGATGCACTTTCCATGTCTTGATGATGGAAAGTTCCACGTCGGGTTCGATGTTAAAGGTATGATAAGAACCCAATTCAGTCTCCATCCCTTCCTCAATCACACCTTTTATACGCAATCTGCGGGAGAATTTATGAAACTCAACACTTTCTGTTCTTATGCCCAATCTAAGCGGTTTTTTATCTGTCTTATCCGGTCTTATCTTATCGGTTGCTTTTTCTATCTTCCTGTACGTAAGAGAATATACAAGGTCACCTGCTTCTACTACATGCTTAAGATGCCATAAGTCATCTAACGATTCAGGGATTAGAGAAATTTCACCTATTTTCCCTTTTTCTTCTCTCTTCTTTATTCTCTTTTTTAATACCCTCATTAAAGCTTTAATATACACACTACAAATTTATTTCTATAATTAAGAGGAAAGGAACATGGCGAAGAAAGATAGAGCAATACGGCGAAAGAAGGAACAGATGAAAAAGCTCATAGAAGGAGCAGGTATGGGTTTAGGATTTCTTGTCATGCTTGTCTCGTTAGTATATCGAGAACAGGTGGCCACTGCCCTAAATGCCGCTCTTGGTCCTCTCGCTGAGTTCGTGGGTCGTAATAATTTTTTAATCACCATCCTCATCCTGGCGGTTATTACAGGCATCTATACTTCGGTGGTACAAAAATACACGATGAACTGGGAGCTAATGGCGAAGTCGAAGGAGTATCAAAAACAGATAAGAGAGCTTCAGAAGGAATTGATAGAGGCGAAAAAGGAAGACAACAAGCATAAGATAAAGAAAATAGAAAAGAGGAGGGCGGAGGTGATGAAAAAGCAAACACAATTTTCCGGTGAAATGTTCCGGCAGCAGATGAAGCCCATGGCTTATATTATGATTATTACTCTACCCATATTTATGTGGATGTTGGTATTCGCGGGGGAATACTCCAGTGGGGTGGTGATTTTTCCTTTAATTGGAGAGAAGGAACTTTCAGCGACTTTTCAATTCGGCTTTTCTTACTGGCTGATCTGGTATATCATATGCTCGATACCAATAGCGCAAGTGATAAGAAAAGCAATTGGCATAAAAAGCGCAATGTAGAAATGAAAAAGAAAGTTGAAGAGATTATGACAAAAGAGGTAATTACGGCAAAGGAGAACGATTCATTACTGGATGTTGCGGCGGTGTTAAAAGAGAAAAAAATAGCAGGGGTTCCGGTTCTCAATGAGCGGGAGGAAGTAGTTGGTGTGGTTAGTGAAGCGGATGTTATAAAGCTCCTGGAGAATTTCCACTGGTACACTTCCATCTTTACGGCTCATGACCTTATGAATATATTTGGCGAGGACTTACACGATGTACAGCAAGATATCGAAAGAGCGAGCAAGATGAAAGTGAAGGATGTAATGTCAAAGAAACCCAAAACTGTACCGCCAGATACGTTAATTGACGATGCGGCACAGATTATGCATTCCACGGGATTTAATAGATTACCCGTTGTGGATGAAACAGGTAAGTTGGTTGGGATAGTTGCCAGGGCAGACATAATCGCTTCACTGTATGAAAAATAAGGGAGAGGAAAGGGCAATGCAGACGAAAACAAATGTTAAAGTTAAAGAACTGATGAAAACAGATGTTACAGCATTCAAGTCAGGCGATAAGATTCCTCACGTAGCTAAGTCGTTTAGAACGAATAGAATTAGCGGGGCGCCGGTGATTGATGACCAGAGGAGGGTTATCGGTATAATCAGTCAAGCGGACATCATGGAATTGACTGCAACGGTTCCCTTTCCTGATATAGACCCACTTAATCCTTTCCCGGTGTTCTCTCTGTCCAGTTATATGAAAAAGGTAGAGAAAATCCCGGATGAAATTGACACACTGTTCGAGGGATATGTAAAGGACGTAATGACAAAGAAACCGGTAACGATTTCACCCGAAGACTCTATTTCCGCTGCTGCTCAGATAATGTATAAGAACGATTTTAACAGGATTCCCGTGGTTGATGACGAGGGTAAATTGATAGGGATAATAGCAAGAGGGGATATTATCAGTGTTTTTGCAAAATAAACCACGAGAAAACGATGTCTGATGCATAATGCAGGATACCAGTCCCAAATCTCAAGCATCAAATTAAGCCCTTTCAGAGCTTACGGGGAGCGTGCTTCGTAACCTAATCAGTCAGAGGGTTAAAATCCCTCCTGTGCTGTTTACCCGACAAACTTTCTTTCACAATCTCCTCTTTCGTCTTTATCGTCTCATCCTGCTTATCAAGCATCGCATCCATTTTACCGAGCATGGTATCCTGCTTTTGCCCTTTTCGCGTTAAACTCCAGCTCAAATCCATCCTCCTTGAAGTACATGATTGCATTCTTCCGAAGAAACGTTGTGTTTCAGGAATCCAATGATATGAAAAGCTTTTATTCCTTCCTGAAATGTACCGAAATGTTTATCTTTATGCTTTATGATACTATCAAATAGGTGA
>JAGXOR010000103.1 GCA_023659785.1 Methanomicrobia archaeon LH_S13 | reverse complement strand
CCAGTGCGATGCACAATTGATAGCATCACACGAAGAGGTTTGAAACAAAATGTTTGAATCTCATAACCTGAGCTGCGAGTTCTCAGGTGCCTGTTCAATTAGCGGTTTATAAATAGCTCTCTCTTATTTCCCCTGCCTTTTCTATCCCTATCTCTACCATCTCAGCTATCTCTTCTTCCTTTAACCCGCCGCTACCGCTCTTCTGCATTCCGGATAGCGTGCCATCTGCATTTGAAATCACCGTTAACTTGCTTGTAGCTGCGTTTTCCTCATCGAAATTCGGGTCCACCAAGATATTCCCTTCAATTTTCACCATCGTTACCGCCACCGGTGTGTCCCGAATCGGCAGTGTGTTTTCCCCTGTTACGCCATATTTCTCATTAGGTATGCGGATATTTAGAAGAGAAGCAATAGCACCTAACGCAGCGGCATCCATCAGGTTGCCGTTATCGTCTAATATGTGTATATCTATAAAAACTATCCACACCTTCTCTCCTTCTTCTATACACAATTTCTCCAGGTCTGTTGTTTCTGACCCTCGAATCCCCCTGTCCACTACTCTCGCTAGTTGTATACTGTTTTCATTCGGGGGTCCCGATTCAAATCCCGGTGATGCCAAAGGAACAAGCTCCGCATTTGTTATTAGTACTCCTTTGTCAGGTGTATCAGGAAAAGGCTCGCCGAGTTCGAGCTTTACACCCACTAAAACATCGGTATCCCCTACTTTTACCCTTGCTGAACCCTCCGCGCGCTTTATTAAATCCCGCTCCACACTTATTTGCCGGTATTCGCGAAATCCCCTACCATCTTCCCTTTTCCCGCTTTTTACTAGGTCATATACATAATCTTCCCTTATATCATCCACAATTTCAAGTCCCATTTCTATTCATTCCTCCTCTTTTTTATTTTCACTCTTACTGTATCGCTCTATCAACGCCGTTCTCTGCAACTCGTATATCTGATGGCATGCACCCATTGCAAGCTTCAACCCTCGTTCAAATTCCTCTTTTGTCAAGCGACCGTCCATTTGCAAGGCGGTTATCGTATTTGTGCGCGCAATCATCGCCACCGGCATATCTGCTTCTCCATGATTATCTTCCATCGCATTCAAATCCAATACCATTTCACCATCTATTTTACCAACCGCAACTGAAGAAACCAAATCCCTCATCGGTATCCCAGCATCAGCGAGAGCAACAGAAGCTGCGTTTATCCCCGCTGTTCTCGTCCCTGCATCCGACTGAAGTAGCTCAGCATAGACCTCTATTGCCATCTTCGGATAATATTCTCTCATGATAACGGGGTCCAATGCTTCTCTACTCACTTTCGATATCTCTATGCTCCTTCTATCAGGTCCCGGCCTTTTTCTATCATCCGTCGAAAAGGGCGCCATGTTATACCGGAATTTTACCACAGCCATTTTCGCATCCTGGGCGTGCCTAGGATGCATCTCTCTCGGCCCGTATACCGCAGCTATCACTTTATTATCGCCCAATTCGAAGTAGCATGACCCATCTGCTCTTTTTAACACACCAACATCTATCTTTATATGCCTAAGTTCTTCAAAACCCCTTCCATCCAACCTCTTCCCTTCTTTTATAAGCTCTACTTCTGTTTCTTCTCCTTTCATTTTTTCCTCTTTATCCTATTTTGCCCTGACTTTTACCCTTTCCAAAAGAATCTAAAAAATCCGCTATTCTATCTGTTAAACCCGATGTATGAGCCTCACTCACAATCTTTAAGATCACTTCGGATGCGAGATCCATATCATCCGCTCTTCCTTCTATCCAAATACGGCCATTCTTTGCGATAAATATAAAGCATTTGCATTTCTCTTTTAGCATCCTTATCATCGAACCGCTTCGTCCTATAACACGCGGCACTTTTGTATGCGATATTTCTATCAATCTTCCTCTACTTCCAATCTTGAAATCTTCTTTTAATGCCAATTCTATCCTCATCAGCACATTTACATTCATCACCTTTGCCATGATTAAATCACCTAAATCTAAATAGCTATTCATGTACCCAAACTCTATTTTCTTATCACTCGCACCTGCAAATTCCGACACGTGCAATCGCGCGTCATAGGGAGAAGCTATGTCAACAATCCAGTAAGGAAACGAAATCTCGGCTATTCTACCTATCACTACATCTCCCTCCACTGGCACATACTTTCCTGAAAGCGCCACCACTTTTATCTCTTCTCTCTCATCCACTATGCCATATCTCGTTGCGTAAACCTTACCTTCTTCAACGTAAGTGCTTTCTCCTGCTCGATTTGTCTCTTCCGAGATAAAATCCCCTGGAACCACCACTTTATACATATTTTTTCACTTCACAATCCTCGTTTGAACTTCCCCTTTTGTTATTCCATTCAAAAAAGAGAAAAGTTCATCTCTCATTCCCGCAGGCACATGCAACAGTGCGATGAATGAACCATCTCCTTCCCATTCCTCCTTCGTCACATTATAATTCTTTTTTATCTCATATACTCGCCCCGAGTATGCCGCGGGAATTTTTATAGCTATCCGTACTTCCTCGATTTTTATCGGAATTATCGGCCTTATAGCCTTCACCGCCTCGCGTACTAACTCGTCCACGGGCTTAAAAGGGTCAATGTGCACCTTTGCCTCTTGCATCGCTATCTCTATTCTCTGGGGAGGGTGAGGCGTATTCGTCTGCGGGTTTATGGAAATGCGAGAAATTCGGTTTATCACCATTCTCTTCTTCTCCTCTACTTTTTTCCTCCTTTGTTCTGTGGTAAGCTGCACCTCCCCTTCTTTTATTATCCCCTTCGCTATCTCCTGTACGTCCGTAGTGGAAAACACGGTCATCAAATTGGATTCTGTTGCTTTTTTGCCTTTTGACGTATCTTCAAAGATTTCTTCTACTGCTAAGGCATCTCCAATGCCCTCTTCAGCACCGCTTCTAATCAAATCCGCCTTTTCTGGATCCACAAGGACTTCAAAATTCCTCTTACCGTGCTTATACCTCGCTATCACCGCTTTGTCCAGACTCACCATCTTATTTTATGTCCCTATCTCTCCTCCCCTTCTTTTCCCTCACTCTCTCCTTCAGCCTTTTTGTTCCTTTCCTTCACTTTCTTTATATACGGCTCTAACTCGTCAGCACTTATAATCCTGAATCTCTTCTTCTCTAATTCCGCGAGACCCGCATCAACGGTTGCTATGTCTATCTTCCCTTCTGTCACTTTATACAACGCTTCCAAACCGAGCAAGAGGGCATCCTCAAGCCTGATGTCCTCTTTATACTTCTCCTCAAGCACCTCGTTTACGATGGACCTTCCAGAACCTATCGCCGTTGCTTTATATTCAAGCATTGCCCCGCTGGGGTCAGTCTCAAGCAAATAATTATCCCCGTTATATACGCCTCCTATCAACAATGCGGTGCCGAAGGGACGAAGACCACCAATTTGTGTGTATGCTTGTTTAAAATCACATATCTTCTTCGCTAATGTTTGCACGTCTATCGCTTCGTCATACACGATTTTGTTTATTTGCGCTTCTACCCTGCCTTTATCCATCAGTATCCTTGCGTCCGCGACCAATCCCGAAGTTGCTGCCCCTATATGCTCGTCTATTTGAAATATTTTCTCTACCGAGCCACCTTCTAACAGACGAGAAGTCAACCTCTTGTCCACCAACAGCACAATACCATCCTGCGCTTTTATTCCAACGGCGGTAGTTCCTCTCTTCACTGCTTCTCTCGCGTATTCCACCTGAAATAACCTTCCGTCAGGGCTGAACACCGTTATCGCCCTATCATAACCCATCTGTGGCGTCATCTGCATTCATATCACCTCTTTCTCTTTGTTCATGTTTATCACACCCATGGACTCGACGGGATTTGAACCCGTGGCTTCCTCCTCGCGAAGGAGGCACTCTTCCACTGAGATACGAGCCCCGCCATTTTTTTCCATAACTAAAATATAAGTGACTAATAAATAAACATTTGAAAAATTGAGTTCTTTTTTTTCGTAATTGACAGAATGGAACCTTCACCTTTTATCATCGGGGTATCTCTGGTAGGGATAGGATTTCTGACAGGACTGAGTGGAGCATTGATACCTGGACCGCTTTTTGCTTTTATTATATCAGACACATTGAAGAAAGGAGCGTTGTCCGGACCCCTTACTATAATTGGGCATATTTCCGTGGAAATTCCACTAATAGCAGCACTTGTTGTTATAGGGTTCGAGTTGAAAAACTATTTCACTCAATTCGAATCCTTGATATATGCAATAGGTGGCATCGCACTCGTTTTGATGTCTTTATTTATTATTAAAGAGGTAAAGAAGGCGGCGGAATTACGGTCAAGAGAGAATGAAATACGGGATGAAATGCGAGTAGCGAAGTATAACAGTTCAATCTTTGCCGGTTTTCTACTCACTGCTTTTAATCCTTCCTTTATACCATGGTGGATGGGAGTAGGTTTCCCGGTATTATTCAATGGCTTTAAACAAATGGCTTTAGTGGGTATATTTTTGGTATCTTTGGGACATTTCCCACCGGCAGAATCACGCGGTCCGGGGCTTTCCAACTGAGCTTTTCCGCAATCTCAAACGCAATTATCTTCTGACCTTCCAACCGGTATGGGTTCACGGAATTTAATAAATAACTTTTCTCTTCCTTGCATATCTCTCGCACTATCCTCAACGCATCGTCAAAGTTACCTCGTAGCGAGAATATTTTTGCACCGTGCATCATCGTCTGTGCTATTTTTCCTAATGCTACTTTTCCCTTTGGCAGCAGAACGTAACAAGGAAAGCCTGCTTTTACAGCAAAAATCGCGAGCGATGCCGAAGTATTGCCCGTAGATGCACACGCTACGCTTTTTACATCCAGTTCCATCGCTTTCGTTACGCCAACG
>JAGXOR010000102.1 GCA_023659785.1 Methanomicrobia archaeon LH_S13 | reverse complement strand
AATTGATAGCATCATACGAAGAGGTTTGAAACAAAATGGTTGAATCTCATAACCTTAAAGGTAATATACCAACATACCCACATAATTCCCATAAATTTGGACTGCCCCAATAGGTTTTATTTATAGGACTACCGAAGAATTCTGGAACGACGAATGAGATAAAATGATGAGGTGGCAAAGAGTAGGATGATGCAAATTCATAGCTCACTCCTCCACTACGAATCGATAAACTCGAAAATTCCATTGAAGGCAACAATTGGATTGCAGACAAAGAAATACCTACAATCAATGAAATAATCAAAATTGCGGTAAAAATTCCCACGCATTTAAAGTTCCTTTCTTTTTTGATTTCTGGCAGGGATCTAAAAAGGAACTACAAGATTGAACCAACTAAACCATAAGCTGCAAAATGGACATTACCCGTTAAAAACATAAGTGCCAATGGAAATCCTGCCAAAAGGGGTTCCACTAAAAACATAAGGATTCCATAATGGAAGTTCGCCGTATTGATTAAGAGTACTTGCAAAAAGCCATTTCCAATACGAATTTTGCGAAACTATGTCAAGAGCAGGATAAATCATTTGGTCATAATGAAGTGGAATTTTCCAGAAGAAGATAATGGTTAAAATAAATAAAATACCGATTTCCTTGTTTTTTATCATCCAATCATACACGCGCATCACCGATTACCTCCTCAGCACACTCAAACCCCGTTTTAATCGACCCGTTCATGCTTCTTTCTGGATAATTTGGAGGAGAGAACATTCCAGCAAGGTACAAACCTTTAATCTTCGTCTTATATGGTAATACCTTATTCTTAAATCCAGTTTCAAATATCGGTGCCGTGTCAATATCCCTCGTCAATCTCCACCATTTTATCGCTTTTTCATCAAAACTCTGAAATAAATTTTTCAATCCGTTCAAATACATTTTTATCACTTCTTCTTCGCTCAGTTTCCATAATGGATTATTCAAACTTTGAAAATAAGAAGTAACATAAACAAGGTGTTCTCCGTAGTTATTCAATGGAGCAAAGTTCGTGTGTTCTATTACGGCACCAAATGGGACATTTGCTTTTATGTTTAGCCAGTACATGTCATCCATCAATCTTTCGTTTAGAGCGAAGAGCGCACAGACAGTTCCCTGATATTTTATTCTTGTTCTCATTGGAATACCAATTATTCCGTTTAAAGCCATTGGAGATATTGTGGATATGACATTATCACAGCCAATAAATTTATTATCAACTTCTATCCCTTTTACTTCATTATTTTTGGTAATTATCTTATTTACTGCCTTTTTATTTATTTCTCCACCCTTATCTTCAATTTCTTTTAAAATAGCCTCGATCAATGAATAAAATCCTCCCATCATGTATCCAAGTCGTTCTCCACCCAGAGACCGATCTGACCTGATTTTAATGCGGGATAAAAGCCATGATGCAGAGACATTATCTTTTTCGTCTCCGAATTTGCTTCGCAATAATGGCTCAAAGAAATTTTCATAAACAGATTTTCCAGCAACATTTAAAATCAAATCCGTTGCAGTAATGTTGTCTAAATCCTCTATGTTTTTTCTCTTTGACCGTAACACGAGTAATGCGAGTTTTACCTTGTCAAAAAGAGACAAATGTGGATATTGCAGTATTTCCCTTGGCGTGTTCAATGGATATATCTTTCCGTTGATGTAATAGCCAGTAGTTCCTTTTAACCATTCCAATTTGTTATTTAATCCCAGCTCATCGATTAATTTCAAAATTGTTTCATCCGATCTGAATATGTGATGATAATATTTCTCGATATGATAGTCGTTTACATGATAACTGGATGCTAAGCCTCCTACGTTCTTGCTTTCAAAAATAGCTACATCTATCCCTTTCTTTGATAGTTCATATCCCGCACATAATCCTGATAAGCCCGCTCCTATGATTGCTGTCTTCATTTACTCTTCATCTTCAGGTTTTATTTTCATTGATATGGTTATTTGGCATTGTCCTATCTACCGATAGAAACGAGTTTTATGTCAAAGACCAACGTTTTCCCTGCGAGTTCGTGATTGAAATCAATCAAAAACAGTGCCGTCTTCCAGTTTTCCTGTGTAGTCTACCCGAACATAATCGCCTTCTTTACATCAATTGTTGCATCCATTTATCCAGCGAACAAAAAAGATTTCCACTTTTCAGTGAGATGGGTGATTCGATTCTAAAAAATCGCTTTAATAGGCAATAAAAAAAGGAAGGTAAGTTATGTCACTTTACTCTTAAATTCTTAAGTTAAAACCGGAAATGAATTTTGACCGGGGTTTTTGGGATTGAAACAATTGATGATTTAAAAGCTGTTGGCAATAGCAGGGTGCCATTTCCTTGCCACAAAAATAAACCCGGTATGAGCAATCATTTTATGCTCAGGTCGCATACTTCTTCCTTTTATTTCCCATCCTCGCATACTAACCTCATAAATACCCATCACACGAAAGCTTCGCTCGTATTTCAACTCTAACCTTCTCGAAAGTTTGTATATCTGCAGCACGGTAGGATTGTAGCAAAGAAGGATTCCACCGTTTCTAAGCGTTTGTTCTACGTGCTTCAGCACTCTCCAGGGCTCAGGAAGGTCCAATATTATTCTGTCCAGTTCTTCCTCTTCTATGCCTTCATATATATCCTTGCCCTTTAAGATCAGCGTCCCAGAACCTTCTTTTCCTGCACTTCCTACCTTGCCAAAGAAATTTTCTATGTTTTTTCTCGCAACTTCCGAAAACTCCCCCCTCCTTTCATACGATACCACTTCTCCATCCCTGCCCACAGCACGAAGCAAAGCCATCGTAAGAGCTCCTGACCCTGTTCCCGCTTCTAGCACCTTTGCTCCCGGGAATATGTCTGAAAGCATTAAAATGGCAGCGATGTCCTTGGAGTATATTATCTGAGAACCTTTTCGCATCTTCGATATGTATTCTGCTAAAGTGGGTCTGACAACCACGACTTTTTCGCCGAGAGAAGACTTTACAGTGCTTCCTTCTTCCAAGCCAATTATATCGTCATGCGAAATCATTCCATGGGAGAAAGAGAAAGAGGAACTCGCCTTCAATGAAATTTGGTACCTTCTTCCTTTTTTGTCTATCAGATGCACGAGTTCGTCTTCTTTTATCTTTAACATAGTGTTTTGAGCATTTTTAAATTTAATTGGTTTATAGCTTTTAAATATGCAGAGATAGGATAAAAACAAATGTTCGACATCATGCATAAAGGACTGAAAAAGGCGTTGGAACGCTGCGACCAGGCGGAGATTTATGGAGAGTGCGGCGATGTTTTAAGCGTTGACCTCGAACGAGGGGAAGTAAAAAAGGTGAAGCACGTTAAAAGCACAGGCATTGGAGTGCGAGTCGTGGCATCAAAAAAAATCGGGTTTTCATACACCACCGCTTTAGAAAAAGCGAAAGTAGAAGAATGCGTGAAGCATGCGATAAAACAGGCGAGGGTATCTGAGCAAGACCCTTATTTCTCCGGCTTACCTGTATTATCAACACGTAGCTACACGAAACCAGAAAAAACCGTTGATAACCGAATAATTGAACTTCTTGAAGGTGGAAGCGAGGATGCGATAGAATATTGCAAGGAGATGCTAATGGGAGCGAAGGAGTACGAGGTGAGAAAAAGCGTGATGTGCACACCAACAGAAGGTAGCTTCGCCGCTGCTCAGGATGAAACATACATTTTGAATTCCGAAGGTATCGAGACGAGAGATACAGGCACTTATGTCGCCGCGGGGATAATGTTTGTGGCAAGTGAAGCTGGTGGTAGCGAAGAGGAGACTTCAGGATACGAAGGTAAGGTAAGCAGGATGCTCAGTGACATAGATTTCAAATGGATAGGCAGAGAAGCAGTAAAAATGGGTGTGGACTGCTTAGGAGGCAAAAAGCTAAAAACGAACGAAATTCCCGTCGTTTTCTCGCCTCACGCAGTGCAAAGCCTTTTAGCTTACACTTTGATTCCACAACTGAGTGCGGAGAACGTGCAGCGAAAACAATCGCCCTATCATGGCAAAAAAGGAGACGAAATAGCTTCTGAAAACCTCACAATTATAGACGATGGCACGATGCCGATGGGTGTAAACAGCAGGAAGATGGATGGTGAAGGTGTTCCCTCTCAATCCACAAGCCTGGTAGAAAAAGGCGTACTAAAAAATTTCCTCTATGATTCTTACACCGCTGGTAAAGATGACAGGGAAAGTACAGGTAACGCAATAAGAAGTTTCAGTGATCTTCCCTGCCCCGGAGCAACGAATTTTATCATAGACGCAAGAAACAAAGCTTCTAAGGAAGAAATGTTCAGCGGTGAAGGATTGTTTGTAAACGATGTAATAGGCGCACATACCGCTTCACGCGCATCTGGCGATTTCTCCGTTATCGTGCAGAATGGTTTTGTGATTAAAAAAGGCGATTTGTTTCCTGTTACGCAGGTGATGCTCACTGGCAACATGCAAGAGATGTTGAAACACGTGGAAATGCTTGGGACAGACACAAGGCAGATTTATAATGTCGTTTCTCCTTCTATTAAGGTGTCGAAGGTGCAGGTTGTGT
Source organism: Methanomicrobia archaeon LH_S13 (assembly GCA_023659785.1). Classification (GTDB taxonomy): domain Archaea; phylum Halobacteriota; class Syntropharchaeia; order Alkanophagales; family Methanospirareceae; genus JAGXOR01. The sequence goes on along the minus strand of JAGXOR010000102.1, from coordinate 390 downwards.
CGTAAAGCCTTACACCGCCACAGATTGAGTTTTCTTCTCGTGAAAATCTGTGTAATCATGTGGTTATGCTGCGATGAATATTTCTCTGGTTAAACCACTCAACCAGTTCTCTTATGCTGCCAATATACTCAGAAACTTCTTCAGCACCCAATAGATTTTCGTGAAAACCCGCAGTGTGCAAAGCCCAAGCAGCAAGCTAAGCTCCTTGTATTAGTTTACCCTCTGTCCTCATTAATTCACCAACTGCACCAAATAATAGTTGAGTCGTCCATCCCCCTGTTCTTCCGCCCTTCTCCCCTCCTCAAGAAAATGCTCCGCCGCTAAAATCTTGATTATATAAAGTAATTTTTTCTGGATTTTAAGGAAAAATTTATCGTCCCCTCCTTCTGA
>JAGXOR010000101.1 GCA_023659785.1 Methanomicrobia archaeon LH_S13 | reverse complement strand
ATTGATAGCATCATACGAAGAGGTTTGAAACAAAATGGTTGAATCTCATAACCTTGAATAATGGAAACTATTCGCACGGGTGTTTATATCTGTCATTGCGGTGTGAATATAGCAATGACGGTAGATGTTAAAACGGTGGCGGAGTTTGCGAAGGGGTTACCCTGTGTAGTCGTTGCACGGGATTACCAATATATGTGCTCAGACCCGGGTCAGGAATTGATAAAAAGCGATATAAAGGAGTTTGGATTGAACCGCGTGGTTGTTGCCTCCTGCTCGCCGAGGATGCACGAGCCCACATTTAGAAATGCATGTGCCGATGCGGGCTTGAATCCATATTGTTTTGAGATGGCAAATATACGAGAGCAATGTGCCTGGGTACACCTTAAAGGAGCAACAGAGAAGGCGAAAGATTTAGTTGCTTCGGCAGTAGCTAAGGCGGCATTGCTAGAACCTTTAGAAAGGAAGAAAGTAGGCGTTATACCAAGAGCGCTGGTGATAGGAGGGGGAATAGCAGGAATCAATGCCGCTCTCGAGATTGCGGACAAGGGATTTGAGACGTATTTAGTAGAGAAAGAGCCTTCAATCGGCGGACACATGGCTCAACTTGACAAGACATTCCCTACTTTAGATTGCTCGGCTTGCATTCTCTCACCGAAGATGGTGGAAGCAGAAAGGCACAAGAACGTCCAGTTGTTCACGTATTCCGAGGTGAAGGAAGTAAAAGGATATATAGGGAGCTATGAGGTGAAGATAAGGAAGAAACCTCGATACGTGGATGAGCATAAATGCACCGGATGCGGGGAATGTGCAAATGCATGTCTGCTTCGTGGAACAGTCCCAAATGAATTTGACGCGGGATTGGGGAAAAGAGGTGCGATATATGTTCCTTTCCCTCAAGCCGTTCCTCTGGTTTATACCGTAGATGCAGAACATTGTATATACATAACAAAAGGAAAATGTGGCAAATCTCCAGCGTGTAAAGAAGCGTGCTCCGCGAATGCAATTGATTTCACGCAGCACGAGGAAGAGATAGAAATAGAAGTAGGGACGATAGTGGTTGCAACGGGATACGAATTGCTCGACCCTGCGGAAAGACCGGCGTATGGCTATAAGTACGATGAGGTTCTGACCGGATTGGAATTTGAAAGGCTTTCGGTTGCTTCGGGTCCTACCGGTGGGAAGATTATAATTAACGGGAAGGAGCCAAAAGAAGTGGTTTTCATCTCTTGTGTGGGCTCGCGGGAGAGAGAGGGTAGAGTGGAATGTGGAAGGATGCAGGATGCAAGGTTCTCAAACCTCAAACCTCAAACCTCAAAAGGGAACGAATACTGCTCTCGAGTTTGTTGCATGTACATAGCGAAACAGGCGCATCTGGTACGTGATAAAATACCGGATGCGAGGGTCAAGATAATCTACAATGATATGAGGGCGCACGGAAAGGGATTTGAAGAGTTTTATAATCGTGTGAAAAAGGAGGGAGCGGAATACATAAGAAAGGAGCTCGAAGACGAAGTGGAGGTGATAAAACGGAGCGAAGAGGATGATAAAGTGATAGTAAGAACGGTAAGCGGGAGAGAAAAGGTAGAAATAGAAGCTGATTTGGTAGTCCTGGCGAATGCAATCGTGCCAGGAAAAGACGCAGGAGAACTCGCTAAAATATTGAAGATTTCGAGAAGTGGAGATGGATTCTTCTTAGAGGCGCATCCCAAGCTCCGTCCTCTTGATACATTCACCGATGGTATTTTCATCGCGGGATGCTGCCAGTCACCAAAGGATATTCCGGATAGCGTTGCACAGGCAGTTGGTGCGGCAATAAGAGCTTCAATACCGCTGATACGCGGTGAAGTGGAGGTAGAGCCGTTAGTAGCAAGTGTAAATGAGAATATCTGCGTGGGATGTGGAACGTGTGAAGCAATATGCCCTTTTGATGCTCTTTCTCTCGAAGCAGGAGTGATGCATGTGAATGAAGTGGTATGTAAGGGATGTGGTTCTTGCGGGTCTGCATGTCCTTCCGGAGCAATATCAATGCGGCATTTTAAGGATGAGCAGATATATGCACAGATAGAGGCGATGATATAGTGTTTTGATTTTTAATTGTATATAAAATTATTATGGGCAAAGGAAAACTTTATATGTGCCTTTTAACTAAATGTTAAAAAAAACTAGCTGGAAATATTAACATGATTAAGAAATTCAGGATAACGGATGAAGTGGATGTTAGAAAGATGGAAGATATCGTTAATGAGATGCGAGATTTGCTTGAAAAATTGGTTTCTGGCGAAATACCGAATGATGATACTTATACGCACTCGGATTTAAAAGATTTTTGCACATCTCTTATCAATGGTCAAAGAAATGATATGGGACTTATGAAACCTGGGTCATGGTGTGTGGCGCCGTCCGCAAATAACATGCCGAGTGATGCATGCTCGTGTATATCTTGCTTTTTTTCCCACATACATTGCAATATCAATTCTTACGAAAGTGGTGGTTGATTATCCAGAAATCCCCGAACAGATACCAAACTATAAAGAAGTCTTACGAAAAGGCTTTAAATTTGCAACTTATCGCAGATTGCGCGGGCACGGGATAGGGGCAGAATTAGAAATGATTGAGGCTATAGAAATTCTATCATCGGGAAATGTTACCAAATATCTCGCATCCAATCCCGACTTTTGCCATGAACTGCTCCATATCTTAAAGGATATAAAAGAAGATTTGGCTACTGCTCTGCAGAAAGGTGTAACTGCGGGTCCATGGGGTGAGGATTATATTAAAGCGCTTAAATTCGTAGAGGATTGCTAAAAATGATGCGACATCCAGTCCCTATTGATTGGTCAAAGGTTAAAGAAGCAGATGTAAAAGAGGCGTGCTCTTTATATGATAGAAGTGATAGACTCCCAAAACGAGCTGCAAAAAATACCTTTTTACTCTTTGGGGGTACGCGCTACCCTGCTAAGTTCATTCGTGGATTGGCTTACGAAATCGCAACGGGGCATAAATTGAGTTCGGGTGACTATTCAGGTGGGGCAGAGACAGTGCGATTTTTTAGAGCTTTAGGTTTTTCGGTTGAATACAACGGGAAAGTCAGTGATGAGATATATAACCATGAATCGGACCAGAAGCGCGAAGACAGAATCCCTGATACGGATACCAAAGAAGAGAAAAGTTCATTTAGAAGGAAGAAGAATATTTTTCTGCAGAAGCTTTTAGAGCAACGATTTGGGTGTGTTATGACCGAAGCCAAATTTGATTAGTTGGTGGCTCCCGACTATATCTCAATGGATGATGTTTTGAGAGAGATATATGATAATCTCAAAGCAATGCGTAATTATAGCGGTTTTTCAAATCCTGGATACAAACTCGCTTGTGACTTCTTTATACCCACGAAAAATGTAATCATCGAGTACGATGAGAGGCAACACTTCACGGAACAGAGGGCGAAATCACTTGCATACTATCCATCTAATCTGAATCTCCGCTTTGATAAAGATAAATGGCGCGAAGCATGCGAGAATATCAAAGCTACCGACAATGATCCCCTATATCGCGATGAACAGAGGGCATTCTACGACAGTGTCCGGGACATATCTGCTGCACGCAACGGAGTGCCCTTGATAAGGATAAAACATGGAGATTATGACTGGGAATCAAAATCAGGAACGAAAGTAATAGACGAGCTTATTAATCTACGCAAACTTAACACACACGCCTTGGATCTTGAAGGGACTATTGAAGAGCTGGCATGGGATTTCTCCTGCGTTCAGAAAGCATATCATGACTGGGCAAAGCAGTTCGATAACCATAATGAAGTTATTAATTGGTTGAAAGAACATGGGATAGATGTCAGTAGATGCCGAAAACAGGATCCATTCAAGCTTCATTCCAGCGATTGGAACTCTATAACGGTCCCCACTCTATATAAATTAGTTCCAGACTGTATGGTTTGGATGGAAGATATATTTGATAAATGGTTTCAGAATCTATCAGAGGCCCAAATTGCCCGTGATACGATTTGGTACTTACTCTTCTTCATCCACCCGGTTAGACATGAGTTATATTACTTTGATATTCACTATCCCGATGGATATTCTTCTCGTTTAGCGAGGTCTATCCGCTCGCATCGGCTAGGATTGAAAGGTGCTAAGAAGTACCTCAGGTGTTTGTTTAGCTGGGAAAAAATCCCAGGAAACGATAACGGAAGACTTATAGAATATCTGATGCAGAACTTTAATATCGAATGGGTGAAAGCAGCAAAAATTAAGAAAAACGATGACGGCAAGACAATAAGAATAACTAGTGAAACAAATTCTCTTTCACTAACACTTAACGATGAAAAAACCAATGTAAACTTAGAAATCGATGATGGCAGAACCGATAAATTTATTGTGAAGACTGAGTTTGGCGGGCTAAACATATTCAGTAGGGACGGCAGAACAACCGATGATTCTTACATTAGGGCTTGTGGTACAACCGCGTTCAAACATATTCATCTCCACCCAACGACAAGTAACTGGAAAAAACCAAATCTCCAGGATCTCAAAGAAGCGAGTATCCGTCATCTTGGAATAGGGGAAGGGGATTTATCGCCTGATGAACAGAAAATTGCAATAGCTCTCAGCGCAAGGGCAACACCAAGCTTTGGATTGTGGATTAACTATGCTCAATGTGCGATAAACGAAGGTCCGATATTTACATTGAAGAAAAATAAGAGGCATTCTGACTGTTTCAATGAGCTGGTAGGGATTCTTCAAGGTACTGATCAAAACCAAAAGGATATAAGAAACAAATTGGAAGAATATTACAATATCGAGGTGATAATAGACACTAAATAAGTGCGTGGATCACCAACTTAAGTGTGCGTGCGATTTACTTTAATTTAGAATATATGAGGAACCCACCATGCGCCCCCTAACAAAACGCATATTCTTAACAGCCCTAACCTGCCTTTTCAACAGTTCCAGTTTTCATGCTCTTATGTGGTTTTAAGTGTATGCAA
>JAGXOR010000100.1 GCA_023659785.1 Methanomicrobia archaeon LH_S13 | reverse complement strand
TAATACTATCAAATAATAGAAAAATGGACAAAAAGTTCATATTTTGTCATCATATGCTACACGACCGAGTAGATAATAGGGAATAGATAGCAGAAGAGTAAAAATGAATCCGGCAAATATTGTTGATAATCTGATAAGAGAGATTAAGGGACGTCTTAGTTTGGATGGTAAAAATAAAGTCTTTGAAGAAGGTATGGAACTTCGTTCAGAATTTATGAAAGAGAAGGCGGAGCCAGAAGCATTTACAAAGGAATTCTTGATTGACCAAATTCTCGATGCGTTAGAGTTGGAGAAATTACCTGAAAAATCTTTCGAGACGCCCAGCGGCTATCGAAGTGTGGATTATCGGATAAAAAGCAAAGAGCGTATGTTCTTAGTTGAGGCAAAGCCTTTAAATGCTGATTTATTTGAAAAAAGCAAAGCTGGAGGAATCAATCAAATAAAAGGCTTGTTCAAACTCGTAGAAGTAAAAGAGAAATATGATTTTGGCGTGGCAACTGATGGGTTGAGGTGGATATTCATCGACAAGAGTGGGAAAATAGTTGATGTCCTTAGGTTAGAAGAGAATATTGAAAGGATAAGGGAATTTTTAGCGGGTAAGGAAAGGGTGGTTTCTGCCGAAACCGAAGAAGAGATAAGCAAGAAGTTCTACAACTGGTATAATGCGCTTTTGCACGGCGGCAGGTATAAAGACCACGAGAACAAGCTGAAGAGCGTTTCAGAAGCTGATTGCCTAGTCAGCAACATTATTGGAGTCAAGAATTTGGAAGAAAGAGAGCAGATAGCAGAGGTAGTGATGAACAGATTGATTTTTATCAAGTTCTTACAGTCAAAAGGCATAATTGCTGAGAATATACTGAAATATCTATCAGAGGTGAAAGAGGATTTACTAACGCCCAGATTGAGACAATTGTTTTTTGGCATCATGAACACCCCGGAGGATGAACGGTTTGATGTTAATGAGTGGTTTAAGGATATTCCATACCTGAACGGAAGTCTGTTTGTGCATACTGAGGTTGAGAATAGGAATGTGGAGTACAAAATAAAGGCGGATATCTTGAAGAAGGTGATAGAGTTCTTAGATAGTTTCAAGTTCGTGCATAAAGAGCTTATGGAGAATGAGAGTTCCATAGATCCCGAAATTCTGGGCTATATCTTTGAAAGGGCGATGACTACCACTGATAGAAAAGGAACTGGCGCTTACTATACTCCAAGACAGATAACGAGGTATATTTCCGAGAATACAATCTATCCTTACATAATTAACAGAACAAACAGAATTCTTAAGACAGAGAAAGGCTACAAGGAGACCGAATTGATAGGAGACATAGAGAGGCTATTTATCCTTCCAGCTACGACCCTGGAAGAGATATGGAAAGAAATAATTCAAGGGATAAGAGTTCTGGACAATGCGTGTGGTTCTGGTGCGTTCTTGCTCGCAGCGGCGAACATCTTATTTGAGTTGAGCAGAAGAATAAATGATAAATTGGGGTTGGGAAATTCGGACATCGGATTGAAGAAGTGGATTTTAATGCATAATCTTTACGGTGTGGATATAAACCCAAGTGGCATAGAGATAGCGAAATTGAGGCTCTGGCTGTGGCTTGTTGATTCTTACGAGCCAGATCGCATTGAACCATTGCCGAACATTGACTACAACCTCCGCGTAGGGAACAGTTTGATTGGATATGTGGACATAAGCGAGTTCAAGGAAACGAAATTCAATTTTTTGAACTACTTTTGGGAGGAAGAGAAACCCACGCTGGATGATCTTCTCACTGAAAGGAACAGTTTTTTAAGAGGATATAAAAGAGCAGAGGGGGAAGAAGCGGTGGAATTAAAGAAGAAGATAAACGAGTTGGATGAGGAGATAAAGAAATTACTGAACGGGGATCTTTATTTGAATTTCCGGGAAAAGGGAATAAAAATAAGCAAGGAGGAATTTTTACAGCTAAAACCATTCCACTGGGGCTTCGAGTTCTATGATGTCTTCGATGCAGCGAAGCCGAAAGAGGAATGGGGGTTTGATGTGGTGATAGGAAATCCCCCTTATGTGAGAGCAGATGCAAAAGATGCGGAATATCAAAAGCAGAGGGAACTGCTGGTGAGAATAGGAGAATACCAAACGCTGTACGAGAAATGGGATTTGTTCACAGCGTTTATCGAAAGGAGTTTGAAATTGCTCGATAAAGGTGGTATGTTCTCTTATATCGTATCGAATTCATTCAATACTTCAAAATTCGCAGATAAGAGTAAAAGATTCATTCTGGAGAATTACTGCCTGAGACAGATTGACTTCTTCAAAAATATCAAGGTATTCAAAGGCGTTGGTATTGAAAATGTCATACTGGCAGTGATGAAATCGGAAGAGAAAGTGAATACCAGACGGATTTTGCATATCAACTCGTTTGAGAACAGTGAGGAGCTTGAACCTTCAAGCGATATAAACAAAATCTTCAGGATAAGCCCTGAGATAGATTTCGGAAGGGTGTTTGAAAACACAGAACTGCTGGGGGACATTTGTTTTATAAGTGTTGGCATGGTTTTAAATGCGGATGAGAAGAAAGCAAAAGGGGAGTTCAGTAAAGACGATTTGATTTCCGATAAGCCAACGAGAATCAACAAGAAACCCTATGTAGAGGCGAAATATATCGGCAGATACAGGATTAATGAGATGAAATATCTGGAATGGGACACGGATAGATGTCCTGCTAAAATCAGAAGACCAACTTTTCCTGAGTTGTATATTCATCCGAAGATAATTCGTGGAAGTACCACAGAAGGTATTTATGATGAAAGTGAATTAGTATGCAATCACAGTGCTTGTGTATTCGTTCCGTTTAACTCACTCAAAGGAGTTTCAAATCGAAGCATAGCGAACAACATAAAAAAGTGGACTGAGAAGACGAGGAAGGGGTTAGAAAAAATATCCCAGAGCTTTGACCTTAAATATATCCTGACCATACTGAACTCTAAATTTGCAAAGTTCTATCTTAATACAATACGGAGGTGCAGAATGGAGTATTACTTCTATCCTGATGACTTTAAGAGACTGCCAATAAAAAAGATGTCACTTCCGAGCCAACAACCATTCATCACTCTTTGCGATTACTTACTGTTCCTGAACGAAACAGAAGCAAGAAGGAAGACCGAGAAGGAGTTGATTGAATTTATTGATAAGCAGGTTATCGATTCGCTCGTTTATGAGGTTTATTTCAAAGCTAAATTTGAAGAGGAGGAAATGAAAACGAATCTTCTTGGATTTGTTGAGCCTTCTATGAAGGATATTGAAGATTTGAGAACAGAAGAAGAGAAGTTAAAGGTGATAGAAGAAGTTGTGGAGAGGGTTAGGGGCAACAGGAGAATAAAGGGAGAAATAGAGAAGATAAAGAGTTATGAGTGGGTAAGGATTATAGAAGGTTAAAAAATGCAAAAACAAAATAAAACCACCAAAAATTACATCCTGTCTTTGGATGCGGACAGATGGCTATTTCACGCCGATGTGCTCGTGGACAAGGCGCATGTAGTGATGTTAAAAGAGCAAGGGATAATAAAAAGGGACGAAGTGTCGGCTATTCTGAACAGCTTAACTAAAATAGAGGAGCGGGGTGAGGATTTTATCGAGCATGAACTTCCCTCCTACGAGGACGTGCATACTGCAATAGAATCAGTGCTGATAAGAGAAATAGGCGAGGATAAAGGGGGAAGGATGCACACCGGACGGTCAAGGAATGACGAAGTAGCAACGTGCATAAGAATTGCACTTCGTGACGAGCTGTTAGAGATGATGAAAGAGGTGCACGGGTTGAGAAGAGCGTTAATAGAAAAAGCTGCTGAGAACGTTGATACCATAATGCCCGGATATACACATCTGCAGCATGCACAACCAATCCCATTCGCACATCATTTCTTAGCGCATTCCGATGCTTTTGCTCGTGATTCCTCTCGACTTGTAAACGCATACGAGCATACAAACGTAAGCCCTTTAGGTGCTGCGGCATTCGCTTCTACTGGCTTTCCATTGGATAGGGAAAGAACAGCGAAACTTTTGGGGTTTAATTCAGTGCTGGAAAATTCAATGGATGCCGTTTCCACGAGAGATTTCATCATCGAAGCGGTTTCGTATTTCTCTAACCTGATGACAAACCTGAGCAGGCTTGCAGAAGAAATAATACTGTGGAGCGCCTCAGAATTCGATTTCGTTCGTCTCCCGGAGGAATATGCAACTGGAAGTTCCATAATGCCGCAGAAACGAAACCCGGACTATGCAGAACTTGTCAGGGCGAGAACCGGCACTGTCCACGGGTGTTTGATGGGCGTGCTTTCTATATGCAAAGCTTTGCCTTACTCCTACAATAGAGATTTGCAAGAGGTCACGCCACATCTCTTGCAAGCCACTGAAACCACTACCGCTTCGGTAGCAGTGATGAAAAGCATTGTAGAAGGACTGGAATTGAAGAAGGATGAGATGGAGAAGAAGGCACAGATTGGGTTCACTACCGCAACTGAGCTGGCTGATACTATCGTTAGAGAAACTGGCATATCTTTCAGAACTGCGCATAAAATCGTATCGTCATTGGCATCGGTTTTAGCAGATGAAAACATGGAATCGATAAAAGAGCAAGAATCAGAGAAGGCGTTTGTGGCTGAGATACTTCCGAGAATAGATGATTTTGCTATGGGTATCGTCGGGAAAAAGCTGGGTGAGATGGGGCTAACCGAGAAAAAAGTAAAAGAAGCATTGAGCATCGCTTCAAATATTCAGAAGAGAAATGTGAAAGGAGGTCCGGCGAAAAAAGAAGTGCTGAGGATGCAGCGAGCGAGAAAGATGGATTTGGAGAAGGAGGAGAAATCAAGAGAAGCGAAGGAAGAGCGGGTGAAAAGAAGCCTGGAGGAATTGGAGAGAGAGGTGAAGAAAAAGAAAAAGGTTATAAAAGTAATAAAAAAATAAAAGCCTTTTCAAGAGTTCCAGTTTTCATGCTCTTATGTGGTTTTAAGTGTATGCAAATACCGTAACCC